>JAILGV010000050.1 GCA_024696355.1 Solobacterium sp. | reverse complement strand
GGCGCCTTCCATTGATACGGTGCTGACCAGGAATGTCATCAGTTTCCGCGAAAATGAGACGGTCGATGTTGTCAGTTCCAGAATGGCCAATACCCGTTTCCGTACATATCCCGTACTGAATGACAAAGGGCAGGTGACAGCTGCGATTTCCCGCTACCATCTGTTCCATTACGAAAAAAAGCGATTCATTCTTGTTGACCACAATGAAGTGTCTCAGTCCGTCAACGACCTGGAATACGGCGAAGTATGCGAGATCGTTGATCACCACAGACTCGGCGGGATTGAGACCGTCAATCCGATCAATATCATTGCCAGAACCGTAGGCAGCACATGTACGATCGTTGCCGGCCTCTACCGGCAGAACGGAATTGAGATTGATCAGAATATGGCCGGACTTCTGCTTGGAGGAATCGTCAACGATACGCTCTGCATGCGTTCGCCGACGACAACAAAAGAGGACACGGACGCGGCAAAATATCTCAGCGGGATTGCCGGCATCACACCGGAAAAGCTGAATTCCCTGATGATCAGCGCATCCGACTCCATCCTGCGCAAGACGGATCAGGAAATTCTGTATGATGACTTCAAGGAATTCCGGATCAACGACAACAAGGTGGCGATCGGTCAGTCACAGTGCAAGGACTGGAACGAATACTTCCGGATCAGAGATCATTTCCTCGGCTACCTGCAGGAGACCGCGGAACGCCAGAACTATGATCTGATCCTGATCATGTTTACGGATCCGTCGGGGAGCGGCTCGTATTTCCTTTATACGGGAAGACTTTCCTGGGCGGTCAGCGAAGGTTTTTCGCAGATCCTGCAGGGTGAATTCGCACCGGACATCATTTCCAGAAAGAAGCAGGTGCTTCCGGTGATTGCAGATATGCTGAACAAGTAGGTGATGATATGACATTGAAAGCTGTACTTTTCGATTTTGATGATACGATCGGTGACCGTGAAAAATATGCCCGTGCCGCTTATGAGGAAGCGCTGGAAAAAATCAGTGACATCAGCGGTCTGGAGAAAGAGGCGGTCCTGCAGGCATGCATGGTCTATGACCAGCAGGGCAATACCGATAAAAACTATGTCAGTGACAGGATTGAGAGAGAATTTGGGATCTGTCTGAAAGACTGTACGGAATCACATGACTTCAACGAATGGTGGGAAGCCAATCTCTGGCGGTTTACCGTTGTTTTCGAAAATGCTGAAAAAACACTGAAGGCCATCAGGGAAAAAGGATATCTGATCGGAATCGTGACCAACGGGTCCGCATACGGACAGAACCTGAAGCTGGAGTGCAGCGGTCTGAAGGACATGTTTGATGCGGTCGTCGTCAGCGGAGACTTCGGTGTTCATAAGCCGGATCCGGCAATTTTCAGGGAAGCCGCGAAACGGCTGAACGTATCCTGTGAAGAATGCATGTTCGTAGGCGATACATTCTCCAAGGATATTCTCGGTGCAGGCAGAGCAGGAATGAAGCCGGTCTGGATCTGGACGCACGGACCGAGAGTGATGAAGGCTGACCTGCCTGTGATCAGTGACATTTCACAGATTACGGAGCTGCTCTGATGATTGCGCAGCGTGCAAGAATGCAGATGATTCTGGGTGCGGATGCCCTGAATAAAATCAGAAATGCCCGGGTGGCGGTTTTCGGTGCGGGCGGCGTCGGCGGAAATGCCATTGAGGCACTGGCAAGGGCCGGCGTGGGCAGGATTGATGTCATAGACAATGATGTGATCAGGCTGACCAATCTGAACAGGCAGCTGCTGGCGGTCCACAGTACGGTCGGAATGCTGAAAACAGACGCAGCGGAACAGCGTATTCATGACATCGATCCGGATATTGAAGTCAGGAAATTTAACGTGTTCTATCTGCCGGAGGAAAAGCATCTGTTTGACTTTACGGAGTATGACTATATTATCGATGCGATTGATACGGTGACAGCGAAGCTTGATATCATCGAAGAGGCACAGAGATGCGGCACGCCCGTGATTTCATGCATGGGTACGGGAAACCGTCTTGATCCGCTGAAGCTGACGGTGACGGATCTCTACAGCACGAAAAATGACGCCCTTGCCAGAATCATGCGCAGGGAATGCAGGAAAAGAGGCATCCGGAAACTGAAGGTTGTATATTCCACGGAGACAGCCATGAAGCCCGAAGGTGCCGACGATCTGCTTGAAGAGGAAGACAGGCAGCGGCGTTCGGTTCCGGGCTCATCCCCGTTTGTGCCGTGTGCAGCCGGCATAGCGGCAGCTTCTGCAGTAATCAGGGACATTCTGGAGAAAAAATGATGAACAGACTGACAGTACTTGCGGACAATAACACATTTATCGACAGATATTATCTGGGGGAGCCGGCGGTTTCTTATTATATTGAGACAGAGGAGCACAGGATTCTGTTTGATACGGGTTATTCCGATGCTGCGGTGC
Organism: Solobacterium sp.; assembly: GCA_024696355.1. Classification (GTDB taxonomy): domain Bacteria; phylum Bacillota_I; class Bacilli_A; order Erysipelotrichales; family Erysipelotrichaceae; genus Bulleidia. The sequence goes on along the minus strand of JAILGV010000050.1, from coordinate 544 downwards.
GCAACGCCGGAAAGATGGGCATCGATCTGAATGATACGGATATAATTGTCCTTTCCCACGGGCATAATGATCATACCGGCGGTCTGCCGTATCTTGATCAGGTTTTTGACAGCAGAAAAAGAACGCTGATTGCGCATCCTCTATGCTTTGAAAAGCGCAGGGAGGGACAGACCTGCATCAGTTCCCCGTATGGTGCGGATACTGTCAGACAGAAGTACAGTTTTACGGCATCCGAAAAGCCGTGCCGGATCAGTGACCGGTGCATATTTCTGGGGGAGATTCCCGTCAGTCATGCATTTGAGCAGCGCTATTCCATCGGTATGATTACGGTCAAAGGCAGGGAAACAGAAGATTATCTCTATGATGACTCGGCCCTTGTGTTTGAAACGGAACAGGGACTGTTTATTGTGACAGGATGCTCACATTCGGGAATATGCAATATCGTGACATATGCCATGAAGGTCTGCGGTGAAAAGAGGATTGCCGGAATCATCGGCGGATTTCACCTGTTTGAGACGGATGAGCGGCTGCACAGGACAATCAG
>JAILGV010000046.1 GCA_024696355.1 Solobacterium sp. | reverse complement strand
AAACAAAGTGATGACAGCAGACAGATGGATCAGAAAAACGCTCGGGATTATTATTGCCGCAATGGTCCTGGTTGTTTCCGTCATTGTTTATGTGGATCCTTTTTATCATTACCATAAACCGCATACCGACAGGTTTTATTACGATATGGCCGGTGATTTTCAGCGGTACTACAATGACGGAATACTGAAGAGATTTGATTATGATGCGGTAATCATCGGCACATCAATGACAGAGTTTTATTCGGCGGATTATGTGAATTCGCTGTTTGACTGCACTTCCGTAAAAACACCGTTCAGCGGCGGGGAATATGCGGAAATTGACCGTCATCTGGCTGATGCGTTTAAAGATCATAATGTCAGGTATGTTTTCAGACCGCTCGATTTTAAAGTGAATTCCGTACTGATCAGTGAAGACCTTCACTCGGCACCGCTGGAGTATATTTACAACGACAAACTGATCGATGATGTCTATTACGTGCTGAACAAGCGTGTTCTGCTGGAAAGCATGCGGATTGTCATCAACAGCATGAGATACGGCAGAAAGGGAATCGTATCCTTTGATGACTACTATGACTGGTATGATCCCCAACTGTTTACGAAAGAGAGGGCACTGAGCGGCAGTGTTATTTCCGAGCCTGAAGAAACAGCGGAGTTCACGGATCAGGAAAAGGAGGCTCTGCGTAAGAATATCCGGGAAAATGTCGTCCGTCTTGCGTCAGAGCATCCGGAAACGGTGTTCTATTACTATCTGCCTCCCTACAGCATTGCCAACTGGGCTTCCATATACAGTGCCGGGGAGCTGGATAAAAGAATCGAAGAGGAGAGGATCATGATTGAAATGATTCTTCCGTGTGAGAATATCCATCTGTTTTCATTCAATCTGCATACCGACTGGACCACGGATCTGCTGAATTACTGCGACATTACACATTACAGTCCCGAACTGAACAGGCGGATGCTGCAGTATATGCATGATGATACCGGCAGACTGACAGCTGAAAACTATGAGGAGTATCTGGAAAAAGAGCATCAGTTCTATTCCTCATATGACTATATGAGTCTGAAGGAAGAAGGAGGTAAGGAATCATGACATTTGCATCATTCAGGTTCCTCCTGGTTTTTCTGCCTTTGATTCTGGCTGTTTATGAGCTGGCGGGGAGAAGGAAAAAGGAATATGCGCTTGATGTGCTGACTGCCGGTTCCCTGCTGTTTTATTCCTTCTTCGGATGGGATATGACGGCGCTTCTTCTGCTTCAGTGCATACTGAATTATTATCTGTGCAGAATGCTTGCCGCAAACCGCCGGAAAGCTGTTTTTGCGGCTGCGGTTTCGCTCAACGTACTGATCCTGATCTTTTTCCGTTATACGAATTTCTTTATTGACTGCTTCAACGGCATGATGAAGTCTTCCGTGCCGGGTCTGTCGCTGCTGGTGCCCGTGGGAATCAGTTATTATACATTCCAGCTGACTGCTCTTCTTTCCGATATATACAGCGGTGCGGTTATGAATATGAATTTCAGGGAGTATCTGTTTTATATGCTGTACTTCCCGAAGATGATCCAGGGCCCGATTCTTCAGTATCCCGCCTTCATGAAACAGATTGATGAAGCCGGGGAACTGCGCGTGCGCAGTGCGAATCTGGCATACGGTCTTGAGCTTTTCTCCATAGGCATGGCAAAGAAGATACTGATGGCGGATACGTTCGGAAAAGCGGTTGATTATACATACAGTCATATCGGCAGCTCCGGTTCCATCAGCATCATTGCATCGGCAGTATTCTACAGCCTGCAGCTGTATCTGGACTTCAGCGGGTACTGCGACATGGCCTGCGGCATTTCATGGATGTTCGGGATCAGGCTGCCGCATAATTTCCGCGCTCCGTACCGGGCGGTTTCCATCGGTGACTTCTGGAAGCGCTGGCATATCAGCCTGACGGACTTTCTGAGAAAGTACATCTATTTCCCGCTGGGCGGATCCAGAAGGGGAAAGGCCAGGACATATCTGAATATCATGATCATCTTTCTGATCAGCGGTTTCTGGCATGGGGCGGACTGGACATTTATTCTGTGGGGATTCCTGCACGGTGTCCTCAGCTGTGCCGACCGCATGATCGGAAAATCATACGAAAAGCTTCCGAAAGTGCTGCGGTGGCTGATTACGATGATGCTTGTCACAGTGCTGTGGATGCTGTTCAGAAGCGAAAGCCTGACGCAGTTTGCGCAGCTGATGAAACAGCTGGTGAAGCCCGGAAACTTCCGTATGACGGGCGGACTTGTTGATTTTGACTATTTCCCCGTACTTCAGTTCCTGGATGTATTTATTGAAGGAAACCAGTGGCTGGAAATGCTTGCGGGTATGGGTCTGCTCACACTGGCCGGATTTGCCGTATGCCTGCTTGAGAAGGAGGAGCGCATTCCCCATGAAAGATTTACCCGCTTCTCTGTTTACAGAACAGCGGTTCTGCTGATATGGTCAATGCTTTCACTGTCATCAATCGTGACTTTCCTTTATCAGAGATTCTGATTTCCCCGTAAAATGATCCGGCATGCGGAAAAATCGGAAGATATGCCGGGGGATTTTGATGCATATCGGGGTTTTCGGTATTTTCTGCGATATAATACTCATAGCGAAAGGTTAAAACATGCGTAAACGTCGTATTCTGGCAGTCATGATGTTTCTGACGGAATGGCTGTTTCTCTATCTGCTGCACAGAATCTCCGTAGTATTTAAAACTGTATCGATCCTGAGATACAGCTTTATGTATTTTATGCTGGGGATTATTTTCGGGCGCTTCAAGTGCAATACCACCCTGATCTGGGATGAAATGAAAAAGCTGATCCTGTGCAATATTTCTTTTTTCCTTGCGACAAACGTAATGAATTCCCTCAGAATGTGGACGGTTCCGTATATTCTGTGGAACCTGTTTATCACACTTGTCATGACATTCATCTCCATGTTCTTCAACAGGAATTACAGAATCTGGTTCAGGGACAGGCTTGCCCAGAATGTCCTGATTATCGGAACGGGAGAGGATGCGCAGAATCTTGAGTTTGTGTACGGCACAAACCGTTTTGCGCTGTCAAAGATTGTCGGGATCGTAGACTGTACAAATTCCGTCAAGCTTCCCGGTATATCCCAGACATCCGGCACATTCACCCAGGAGGTGATTCCGTTTGATGAACTGGACAAATATCTTGATGCACATGAGATTGATGAAGCTGTCATCGCGCTTCCCGATGCATCAAAAGAACAGATGCAGATCATTTATGATCAGATTAACCGCAAGGCGGATGTCGTAAAATCAATGCCGAAGGTCAACGGCATTATTACATATCAGTCACTGGTTGAGGATTTTGACGGTGTTGTACTGATCTCCTCATCCGTGGGACCGATGAATCATGATCCGATCGGACTGTTTTTCAAGAGATGCATGGATATCCTCGGCGGACTCGTGGGTGTGATTCTGCTGATCCCTATCACCATATATGTCAAACTGCAGTTTTTGAAAACCGGTGACAGGGAAAGCATCTTCTTTACCCAGGAACGTATCGGATACAAGGGAAAGACATTCAAAATGTATAAATACCGCTCCATGGTTCCCGATGCGGAACGTGTTCTGGAGGAACTGATGGAGAAGGATCCGCTGATCAGGGAAGAATATCTGACAAACAAAAAGCTGGAACATGATCCCAGAATTACCGAAGTCGGAGAAAAGATCAGAAGGACATCTGTCGATGAACTGCCTCAGCTGATCAATGTTCTGAAGGGAGATATGTCGCTTGTCGGCCCGCGGCCGTATCTGCCGAGGGAAAAGGAAGATATGGGCGATTATCTGAAGACCGTCGTTATGTGCCGTCCCGGCATTACCGGGATGTGGCAGACACACGGCAGAAGCGATGTGTCATTTGAGCAGCGTCTTGCCTATGATGACTATTATTACCGCAACTGGTCGTTCTGGCTTGATGTAACGATACTGACAAAGACGTTCAAGGCTGTCAGTTCGAGCAGGGGGGCAGTCTGATATGTTTGAACACGGCGTGGATAAATCTCAGATTCCCGTGGTGAATATCATGGGCGTCAATATAGCAGTGACCGATATGAACAGGCTCCTGGATTTCACAAGAAAGAATATCCGGGAGCTTTCAGGTGACTATATGTGCGTATCAAACGTACATACGACGGTGACGGCATATGATGATCCTGAATACAGGAAGATTCAGAACAGCGGGATCATGGCGATTCCCGACGGCGGACCGCTTTCATCGGTGGGAAGAAAAAGAGGCTGTGCAATGGAACGGACCACCGGTCCCTCCTATATGGAGGAAATTCTGAAAGAGTCCGCGGAACATCAGTGGCGTCATTTTTTCTACGGTTCCGTAAAGGAAACCACGGACCTGATGATCAGGAAAATTGAAGAAAAGTATCCCGGGACGGCTGTGGCCGGTGTCTGTAATCCGCCGTTCAGACCGCTCAGCGAAGAAGAGGACCAGGAAGTCACGAGGATCATCAATGAATCCGGCGCTGATTTTGTCTGGATCGGACTCGGTGCGCCGAAACAGGAAATCTGGATGTATGAGCATCAGGGGAAGATCAAAGGCTTTATGGTCGGGGTAGGCGCTGCCTTTGACTATCTGGCAGGAAATATCAGCCGTGCTCCGGAATGGATGCAGAAGGCAAATCTTGAGTGGTTCTACCGGCTGATGCAGGATCCGAAGCGCCTGTTCAGAAGATACTTCTATACAAATACAAAGTTTATCTGGAATGCGGTCATCAGAGGAAAATAATGAGTAAGTACAGAGTTCTGGTTGTTCACAACCGCTATCAGATACCCGGCGGTGAGGATGTCGTCGTAAATAATGAATGCCGGATGCTCATACATCCAGATTTCCTGTTTCGGTGCACCTAGTCCGATCCAGACAAAATCAGCACCGGATTCATTGATGATCCTCGTGACTTTCTGATCCTCTTCTTCGCTGAGCGGTCTGAACGGCGGATTATAGACGCCGGCCACAGCCGTCCCGGGATACTTTTCTTCAATTTTCCTGATCATCAGGTCCGTGGTCTCCTTTACGGAACCGTAGAAAAAATGACGCCACTGATGTTCTGCGGACTCTTTCAGAATTTTCTCCATATAGGAGGGACCGGTGGTCCGTTCCATTGCACAGCCTCTTTTTCTTCCCACCGATGAAAGCGGTCCGCCGTCAGGAAT
>JAILGV010000018.1 GCA_024696355.1 Solobacterium sp. | reverse complement strand
AGCCATGCTTGAGTCACCCTGATAAATGGACGGGCATACCCACTGCTTGTCTTCATATGCGCCGACGTCGATGTCAAATGCATCAACACCGAGATCACGCATGTAATTAATGACTTCAATTGATTCCTCGAGTGTGCGTCCGCCTTCAAAATCATGAGTTGCTGCGATACGCATCAGGATCGGCATATCGGGTCCCACCTGGGAACGGATGCCTTCATAGATTTCTCTGCAGATACGCATGCGGTTTTCAAAGGATCCGCCGTATTCATCGGTTCTCTTGTTCCAGATCGGTGTAATGAACTGGTCAAGAATATATCCTGCATGTGCATGAATTTCAACGGCGTCTGCCTCCGCCAGCTTTGCACGGGCTGCAGCCCTTGTAAAGCAGCCGACCATATCATGTATCTCATCGATTGTGAATGCACGGCAGAGTCTGTCGGGGAAATAGAATGACGGAACTTCAGATGCGCATACCATCTGATCGTCAGAGAACGGGAATGCATTTCTGCCGAGACCGCAGCCAAGCTGAATACATACCTTTGCGCCTTCGGCATGCATTGCCTCAACCAGCTGTGACCATCCCTTCATCTGCTCATCCGTGTCCGCAGTTGTAATGTAGTTGATCCACGGGTCTGTTTTGTTTGTTACATACTGTACTTCCGTTATTACCATTCCGACACCGCCGCGTGCTCTTGCGCGGAAGTATTCGAGCTGATTGGAAGAAACGGAGCCGTCATGGTTTTCCGAGAATGTTCCCATCGGACTCATGACTATACGGTTTTTCAGTGCGAGTTTGCCGATCTTTCCGTACGAATAAAGATGCGGGTACTTTTCAGGTATCATTATGTTCTCCTCTCTCCTGATTATCTGTGTATTGATGCAGACTTTTTATATCCACCCAAATAATAATCACGGGCACGGGAAAAGTATGTGTTCATACAGATAAAAAAAGCTATACTGAAGGTGTGCATTTTGCACACCTTATTCAGAGGTGCATATGGCCGCATATGAAAATGAATTATCCCTGAGAAAAGAACGACTGACAGAATGCCTGCTCCGGCGCATGAGTGTTGAAGAAGTCATTCATGAAGCGGCACTTCAGTACAATGCCCCGGTCATACTTACGACAACCCTGTACCGGGTGATTGTCATGGACGACCTCGGCATGGAGGTCAATGATCCGGTATGGAATGACGCAAAGACAACCGGCTACTGCAGCAGTGAGCATATCGCCGACTTTGAAACACAGGGCATTACACATGATGTTGTGACAAGCAGCGGACCTGTCATGCTGAACCGCGGCATCGGACAGACAATTCCCCGCATCCTGCAGAAGGTCATGATTGCCGGGGAAGTTGCGGCATATATCGGTGTTTTCCAGACCGGGAGTCCTTTCAGCGAAACAGATCTGAAAATCACGGATTATCTGTGTGCAGTTCTGTCACTGACCCTGGAACGCGATCCGAGAATTCTGCCGGGAAGAACCACCCTGCCCGAGGCGGTACTGTCAGATCTGCTGAGCGGTTCACTGACTTCCGCAACCGTACTGAACGACAGACTGCGGATGGCCTACTGGACACCGAAGTCCTTTTTCCGCTGTGTCCTGATCACCCCGGCGCATAAAGCCACGGGAATCGACAACTCCGTTTATTTCCGGTCCATGCTGACAAGGATTTTCCCGGGCAGCGTTCAGACCGAAGTGCCGGAAGGCATACTGCTTGTACTGAATTACGACAGGGAGCCTTATGCGGCAGACAGGCGTCTTGCAGAAGCTGCTGCGCAGTTTGACCTTTTCATCAATATCTCCGAACCGTTCGAAAACCTGATTCTGCTCAGGGACTACTATGCTTCATGTCTGGAAATCAGAAATGCCGCACGGCTGCTGAAACGGGAAAACAGAATCGCGGAGCTGAATGATGTTTATTATTCCGTTCTCTCAAACCTTCTGAAAAAAGAACAGAAGACAGCGCTCTGTCAGAATGAATACAGAAAGCTTCTGAAATATGACACGGCCCATCATACCGACTACTGCAGAACACTTGAGACATATATCGAACACGGTTGTTCCGTGACGGATACTGCCGACTGTCTTTATGTTCACCGCAATACCATGGCAAAGCGTCTGGACAGGATCAGAGAACTCTGCGGCATTGACATCAAAGACGGAACGGCGCTGATCCGCTTCTATCTCAGTTCAAAGATGATGAAGAAATAAGCCGGAACAACAAAAAGCAACCGGCAGATGCGCCATTGCAATTCCGGATTGATGGAAGCGCAACCGGAACTGCGGCTATAATTGCTGTGTCAAAGGAGTTCTGACATATGGAAACAGCAGAAAGAATTATACAGCTCAGAAAGCAAAAAGGAATTTCACAGGAAGATCTCGCAGCCGCAGCCGGCGTCTCAAGACAGGCAGTATCCAAGTGGGAAAGCGGTCAGAGCATGCCGGACGCAGACAAGATCGTCCTGATGAGTGATTACTTCGGTGTTACAACCGACTTCATTCTGAAAGGAACCGGACCGGTACAGGATACACAGAAGGAAAACAGAAAAACAGCCGGCAGGATTCTTTATATCGCTGCCGTGACTCTGGTCTTCTGCGGACTGTTCTGTGCATTCGGCACATGGTATGAACAGCAGAGGGCGGTAACGGTCTGGGCATCTCTGATGATACAGGCAGCCGGAATCGCTTTATATTTCACCGCCGGAACAGTATCCCGCGAAAAGGCAGGATATTCTATCAATGTTCTCCTGGCAGCCGGACTGCTGTTCATTCCGGTCTCCGCGCTCTCCGGATATCTTTCCCTGCTGATATTCAGGCAGGGATGGATTGCCCCGTATCCTGCCGGAATCATGCAGACGGCACTCTTTTTCCTGCTTTATCTTTCAGTCTGTGCAGCTGCGGCAGTTATGTTAAGAAAACATTGAACGAATCAAAGGAAAAGGTATGAAAAACACGATCAGAAAAGCCCGGAAAGCCGATATTTCGAGGATAGCGGAGATCCTGGTATTCGTAAAAAGAATCAAATTCCGGCCGATATTTCAGGATGACGACTATTCCTTCGGGGAACTTCAGGTCATCCCGACTGCCGAAAAATACGGAAAGCCCGAGATTCTTGATCATATTCTTGTTTACGATGACGGGATCGTAAAAGGTCTGATTCACATCGAAAAAGATGAGATTGTCGAATTATATACAGATTATTTCTTCCAGAATCAGGGAGTCGGATCCGCTCTGATCGAATATGCAAAAGAGCACTATCCGGTTTCCTTCCTGTGGGCAATAGAAAAGAACAGGGATGCGATCCGCTTCTATGAAGCGCACGGATTCCATCTGACAGACATCAGGAAGTTCGAAGAAGGCACAACGGAATACCTCGTTATGCTCAGAAGATAAAAAATGACGTTATCCGTTGGATAACGCCGTTTTTTTACTGTTCTTCAGCCGCCTTTGTCTCGCAGTACATGCAGCGGTAGCCGTCACTGCGCAGAAGGAAGACATGTTTCAGTTCCTGCTCCACCGATGTAATGCAGCGGGGATTTTTGCATCGGATGACTCCGGTCAGAACCTTCGGCCGCCCGATTGTTTTCTTTTCAGCCAGCACACTGTTTTTGATAATGTTTACGGTTGCGCCGGGATCCACATAGCCGATCAGATCAAGATTGACGGGAATATCCGCATCAATTTTGATGATGTCCTTTTTCCCCATCTTACGGCTGTGCACGTTCTTGATGATGGCAACGGACACATCATCACGGTCAAGCTCAAGCAGGCTGACCAGCTTCATTCCCTTGCCGGCTGTAATATGGTCAATGACGACGCCGTCTTTGATGCTGTCAATATTCATATTTTCCCTGCCTCCTTCAGAAGCTTCATGATCAGTGCCATACGCATGTATTTGCCGTTCAGCACCTGCTTGAAGTAGCACGCCCTGGGATCATCGTCCACTGCGACGGAAATCTCGTTGACACGGGGCAGCGGATGCATGACGATCATGTCCTCCGGTGCTTTCTTCATTTTTTCTGCCGTCAGGATATATCTGTCCTTCAGACGCAGATAATCCTCTTCATTGAAGAAACGCTCACGCTGCACACGCGTCATGTACAGGATATCCAGTTCCGGAAGAGCTTCTTCAAGATCGGTTGTCTGGGTATATTTCACGCCTGCCGGATTCAGCGCATTCCTCTTGACGTAGCTCGGAAGCTTCAGTTCCTCAGGGGAAATCAGCACCAGCTTTGTGCCGGGATAGCGCGCCATGGCAGCCGCAAGCGAATGTACCGTACGGCCGAATTTCAGGTCGCCGCAGAAACCGATTGTCAGGTTGTCAAAACGCTTCTTTTCCAGCTTGATTGTCAGCAGGTCTGCCAGTGTCTGTGTCGGATGGCAGTGTCCGCCGTCTCCGGCGTTGATGACCGGGACAGTGGCATTATTTGCCGCCACAAGCGCAGCGCCTTCCTTCGGATGGCGCATGGCAATAATATCGACATAATTGCAGACCGTCTTGATTGTATCCGCAACAGACTCACCCTTTGCGGCACTGGAGGAAGCTGCGCCGGCCATGGTTATCACATGTCCGCCCAGTTCATACATCGCCGCCTCGAAACTCATTCTTGTTCTTGTGGAAGGCTCAAAGAAGAGCGTTGCCAGCTTTTTCCGGGCGCATACGTCCGCATAAGCATCCGGATTGGCAATAATATCCTGCGCGCAGGCAGTGAGTTCCTCGATCTCTTCCGTGCTGAGATCAAGCACATCAATAATACTTCTCATAAGCTGATCCAGGACTCATCCGACGGATTGTTGCGGAAGGCAATCAGACGCCTGACATCACTTTCGCAGATGTAGCCGGTCTTTGCCGCAACTTCCGCGATGCAGTCAAAATCAGTCAGGGAGTGATTTACGACATCCGCATCAGCCAGACGCTTCTTTCCTTTTTCCATGCCATAGGTGAAGATTGATACAATGCCGAGCACTTCGGCCCCTGCTTCACGGAGAACATTCACAACTTCAATTACGCTGCCGCCCGTGGAAATCAGATCTTCCACGACAACGACCTTCTGTCCGGCTTCAAGCTTTCCCTCAATCTGGTTCTTTCTGCCGTGATCTTTACTGCCGCCGCGTACATATCCCATGGGAAGACCCATCAGATGTGCGGTAATAGCTGCGTGGGCAATACCGGCAGTGGATGTTCCCATCAGCACCTCCGCATCCGGATAATAAGTTCTGATCAGTTCGGCAAGACCGTTTTCCACATCGTTACGCACTTCAGGCGCAGTCAGTGTCAGGCGGTTGTCGCAGTACACCGGACTCTTGATTCCGCTTGCCCAGACAAACGGTTCATCCGGCCGGAAGAACACTGCCCTGATGCTGAGCAGATCCTCCGCGATTTTTTGATTCAGTTCCATATGGGTATTCCTCCTTCATATTTCATTCAGACAGAAATTTCCGCCTGAAATTTTCTATTTTGTTATTCCGATAATATCACTCAGCCGGTTAATTCCGAAGCGGTCCATGACTTCGGGAAGCTGTTCTATGATCTTCGGACAGACATACGGATCGACAAGGTTTGCCGCCCCGATCTCCACTGCCGAAGCACCCGCCATCATCATTTCAATGACATCTTCCGCACTTGAAACGCCGCCCATTCCGATGACCGGAATCGAAACTGCCCTGTGAACCTGGTATACCATGCGTACGGCAACCGGGAATACTGCAGGTCCGGAAAGTCCGCCGGTCACATTGGCAAGAACCGGCTTTTTTGTTCTCAGATCAATGCGCATGCCAAGCAGGGTATTGATCAGACTGACAGCGTCAGCCCCTGCATCCTCGCAGGCCTTTGCGATTGCGGCAATATCCGTTACATTCGGTGACAGCTTGGCAATCAGAGGCTTTTTCACAGCTCCGCGAACCGCGGAAATCACTTCATGCGCTGCCTTCGGATCCGTCCCGAAACTCATTCCCCCGCCGTGGACATTCGGACAGCTGATATTAATCTCCAGCCAGCCGACCTGTTCTTCTTTATCGAGAAGAGAGGCGGTATAAACATAATCATCCACAGAGAATCCGCTGACATTTGCCATAACCGGCTTGTGAAATACCTGCTTCAGTTTCGGCAGCTCCTCACGGATGACCGCATCGACTCCCGGATTCTGCAGACCGACCGCATTCAGCATGCCCGATGCAGATTCCGCAATCCGCGGCGTCGGATTTCCGAAGCGGGGATCTTTTGTCGTGCCTTTGAACGAAAATGTTCCGAGGCAGTTGATGTCATACAGTTCCGCGAACTCATAGCCGAAGCCGTATGTCCCGGATGCCGGAATCACCGGATTATCCAGTTCGATTCCGCACAGTACCGTGCTCAGTCTTCCCACAGAAGGTCCTCCTTCCTGAATACCGGCCCGTCTTTGCAGACACGCCTGTTTCCGGATTTTGTTTTGATCGTACAGCCCATACAGGCACCGAAGCCGCAGCCCATGCGTTCCTCAAGGCTGAACTGGCACGGGCAGGACAGTGTTTTGTACAGCGCCTTCATCATCGGCATCGGACCGCAGGCATACGCACCCGTACATTCTTCCAGCGCATCCGTCACAAAGCCTCTGATGCCGCATGTTCCGTCCGCAGTCGTCACTTTCACACTGCCGGACACTGCTCTGAATTCATCAATATAGTAACATTCCGAAGCGGTATTGAAGCCGAGAATCACCGTCGGTTCAATTCCCCTGCGCTTCAGCTGCCGGGCAAGATAGTACATCGGCGGAATGCCTGCACCGCCCCCGATCAGAAGCGGATGCTCACCGCAGGATTCCAGATCGTAGCCGTTTCCGAGCTCCAGCAGGACGTCCGCCGGATCGCCTTCAGACAGCCTGCTCATAGCTTCGGTGCCGCGTCCGACAACCTTGAAAACAAGTGTCAGGATATCTCCTTCGGCGTTGCAAACGGAAATCGGCCGACGCAGGTAATTTCCTTCTGTTTTTACATTGACAAACTGTCCCGGCAGGATATTCATTCCCTCAATTCCGGAAAGCTTCAGTTCAAACATTGTTCCGGTAAGCTGCCTGACGGCGCATACCCTCAGTATTTTCTGCTTCATAAATATCACGCATCAATCGTCGAAATCGTAAGTGTTGTTTCCTCAAGCACATCGAGCAGTACGGAGACTGTATCAAGCGATGTGAAAATCGTAACGTTGTTTTCTGTCGCGAGTGCACGGATCTTTGCACCGTCGCTGGCGCCGGAAACACTTCCCGGGTCCTGTGTGTTGATGACATAGGCAAGATGGCCCTGACGGATGGCATCGGGAATATCATCACTGCCCTCCTTGATCTTCTGAAGCACGTGCGTTCTTATGCCGTTTTTCTTCAGATAATCCGCAGTGCCCGGTGTTGCCTGAATATTGAAGCCGAGGTTGTAGAATCTGCGCACCAGGGGCAGTGCCTCTTCCTTGTCCTTGGATGCCACTGTCACAAATACCGTACCGTAATTCTGCAGATGCGTGCCGGAAGCCTGAAGGGCTTTGTACAGCGCACGGTTCAGCTTGTCATCATAACCGATTGCCTCGCCGGTTGATTTCATTTCCGGTGAGAGGTATGCATCAAGTCCCTTGATCTTGTTGAAGGAGAAGACCGGAACCTTGACATAGTGACGCTTCTTTTCTTCCGGATACAGTACGAAGATTCCCTGTTCCTTCAGACTCTTGCCCAGGATAACCTCCGTTGCGATATCGGCAAGGGAGTATCCGGTTGCCTTGGAAAGGAACGGAACAGTGCGGGAAGATCTCGGATTCACTTCAATAATGTAGACGTCATCATTCTTATCCACGATGAACTGTATGTTGTACAGGCCGATAATGCCGATCTCGAGGCCGAGCTTCTTGGCATACTGCAGAATGATTCCCTTGACTCTGTCGGAGACGCTGAAGGTCGGATAAACCGAAATCGAGTCACCGGAATGGATGCCCGTCCGTTCGACAAGTTCCATGATGCCCGGCACAAAGACGTCAATGCCGTCACATACCGCATCAACCTCCAGTTCCTTGCCCTGAATATAATGGTCGACAAGGACAGGCTTGTCGGCATCGATTTCCACGGCATCACGCAGATATCTGCGCAGATGCTTCTCGTCGGCGACAATCTGCATTGCCCTTCCGCCCAGGACAAAGGACGGACGGACAAGTACAGGATAGCCGATTTCCGCGGCTGCCTGAATGCCGTCTTCGACATTCGTCACTGCCTTGCCTTTGGGCTGCGGGATATTCAGCCGCTTCAGGATCTTTTCGAAGCTGTCGCGGTTCTCTGCCCTTTCAATTGCATCACAGTCGGTTCCGATCAGACGCACGCCGCGCTCCTTCAGAGGCTGGGCAAGGTTGATGGCAGTCTGGCCGCCGAGGGACGCAATCACACCCATCGGCTGCTCAAAGTCAATGATCTCCATCACGTCCTCTGCTGTCAGCGGTTCGAAATAGAGCTTGTCGGCAGTTGTATAGTCAGTGGAAACCGTCTCCGGGTTGTTGTTAATAATGATCGCTTCATATCCTTCCCTGCGGATTGTCTGCACCGCATGCACGGAAGAATAGTCAAACTCAACACCCTGCCCGATGCGGATCGGGCCGGCACCGATCACAATAACCTTTTTACGGTCGGAAAGACGCGACTGGTTCTCTCCGGTATAAGAGGAATACAGATATGCAATGTACTTTCCGGTATGCAGTGTATCCACCATCCGGAATACCGGCACAATCTTCTCCTCTTTGCGCATTTTATAGACATCAGTCTCTTTGCAGTTCCAGAAGGAAGCGATAATCCTGTCCGAGAAGCCCATCTTTTTTGCCTCTCTCAGAACATCCGCATTCCCTTTGTTTTCCCTGATTACTCTTTCAAAATCAACGATCTTCTTCAGACATTCAAGGAACAGCGGTGTAATCATGGTCAGCTCATGCAGTGCATCAACGCTCTCACCGCGTCTGAGCAGCTCCGCCACCGCGAATATACCGTCGGCACGGAAGTCCTTCAGATAATCTCTGATCTCTTCCGTATTCATATCATCAAACTTCGCCATGTGGAAGTGGCATACCCCTGTCTCAAGAGAGCGCACCGATTTCAGGAAGCACTCCTCAAGGCTTGAACCGATGCCCATGACTTCACCGGTTGCCTTCATCTGTGTTCCCAGAAGATTGGGAGTCAGAGGGAATTTATCGAACGGGAAGCGCGGGAACTTCGCTACAAGGTAGTCAAGCGAAGGCTCGATTGCGGCCGTGCCGCCGGCAACCGGAATGTCTTCCAGTGCCATGCCTACGGCGATTTTTGCAGTAACACGGGCAATCGGATATCCGCTTGCCTTGGATGCCAGAGCGGATGAACGTGATACACGCGGATTGACTTCAATCAGGTAGTATTCGCTGGAGTCCGGATTCAGGGCGAACTGAACGTTGCAGCCGCCTTCGATTTTCAGCTCGCGGATAATCTTGATTGCGCTGTCGTTGAGCATTTTCAGATCGTGATCATTCAGCGAAAGAATCGGTGCGACAACAATGCTGTCGCCGGTATGTACACCGACCGGATCAACATTCTCCATGCCGCAGATGGTAATGGCATGATCCAGGGAGTCACGCATGACTTCAAATTCAATTTCCTTATAACCTTTTACGGACTTTTCTACAAGAACCTGGTGCACCGGTGAAAGCTTGAACGCATTAATTCCGATTTCCTCCAGTTCCTCCTCATTATTCGCAAAACCGCCTCCGGTTCCGCCCAGAGTGAATGCCGGACGCAGAACTACCGGATAGCCGATCTCCAGAGCAGCCTTTTTCGCTTCCTCCAGTGAATAAGTAATCTCTGAGGGAATCACCGGCTCGCCGATGGATTCGCACATTTCCTTGAACAGCTCACGGTCCTCTGCCCGTTCAATGCTGCGGCTGCTTGTGCCGATCAGCTCCACGCCGCACTCTTTCAGTACGCCCTTGCGTTCCAGCTGAACCGCAAGATTCAGACCTGTCTGTCCGCCGATTCCGGGAAGAATCGCATCCGGACGTTCATAGCGCAGAATCTTGGCGATATATTCCAGAGTCAGCGGTTCCATGTATACCTTGTCCGCAATGGATGTATCCGTCATAATCGTTGCCGGATTGGAATTGCACAGGATTACCTGATAGCCTTCCTCCTTCAGTGCCAGACACGCCTGTGTTCCGGCATAGTCAAACTCAGCGGCCTGTCCGATGACGATCGGACCCGAACCGATAATCAATATCTTTTTAATATCTGTACGCTTTGCCATATCAGTGTTCCTCCTCATATACCGTCACCCCGCCGACGACTGTCTTTCTGCAGATGCCGTTGATTCTCCAGCCTGCAAACGGAGTGGATTTTCCTTTTGAAAGAAACTCTTCCGGATCAATCACAGTTTCCGCTTCAAGGTCCCAAACCGAATAATCATTTTCATCCAGCGGGATGCCGAAGCGTCTGCGCGGAGCATATACCATAAGCTCCGTCAGCCGTTCAAATGTAATGACGCCTTCTTTGACAAGGTAAGTGTAAAGCAGCGGGAATGCCGTCTCGATGCCGACAATGCCGAAGGCGCTCTTTTCCAGTCCCCTGCTTTTTTCCTCCGCACTGTGCGGGGCATGATCGGTCGCAATCATATCAATCGTACCGTCCTGGATGCCCTTGATCAGTGCTTCATAATCTTCTCTTGAGCGAAGCGGAGGATTCATTTTGAAGCGTCCCTCCTCCTGAAGATCATCTTCGCACAGAAGCAGATAATGAGGTGCCGTTTCGCATGTCACATTCACGCCCCTTGCCTTGGCATTCCGGATCAGCTCCACACTTTCCTTTGTTGAAATGTGGCAGACATGATATCCGCATCCTGTTTTTTCGGCCAGTGCAATATCACGTTCAATCTGTCCCCATTCGCTCTTTGAGCAGATGCCTCTGTGACCGTGTTCCTTCGCATACTTTCCGTCATGTATATATCCGCCGTGAAGCAGGCTGTTGTCTTCGCAGTGAGCCACAATCAGCTTGTCCAGTGCTTTGGCCCGCCGCATCGCTTCTTCCATCATTCCGTCAGACTGTACACCGTGTCCGTCATCAGAGAATGCAATCACATGTCCGGCAAGTTCTTCCATGTCGGACAGCTGTCTGCCCTCTTCATTTACGGTTATCGCCGCATACGGATAAACATGAATTTTTGCATCCCGGCTGATAATGTCCTGCTGAACTTTAAGATGTTCCGCTGAGTCCGGCACAGGATTCAGATTCGGCATTGTGCATACCGCAGTGTATCCGCCCCGTGCGGCAGCGGCTGTTCCTGAGCCGATTGTCTCCTTATAAGAAAAACCCGGCTCTCGTAAATGTACATGTACATCACAAAAACCGGGAATACGAACAGCTCTCTGTCCGGACATCTGATTCAGGAATATGTTTCGTTTCAACTGTTCCATATGACCTCCCTGAAAAAAAACCTTACCGCTCCGGCAAGGTCGTAAGTTCAATCCGCTCAAAGAAGCCCTATCCGGGGCAGTTCTTTCAATATTGGTGAAGCAGGTCGATCTTGCCGATATCTCGTATCGCTTTAAAGATTTCTTTAGTATACTATCACGCTCCCCCGAAGCATTCAACTGAAAAATGTGTGACAGCCTCTTCAGGCAATGCCGGATACGGAAAGCGGAGCATCTTTCCGATACACCGCTTCCGTATCTTTTTCTTCAGGTTCCGTTCCCTTAGTCATCCCCATCCACACAGATCATTCCCCAGCGGTGAGTGTAAGTGTCTTTCCGAAAAAAACCGGAGAGCTTTTTTCGCTCTCCGGGTCATTTTTCTGCTGATCCCCTGATTACAGTGATTTCAGGAATGATTCCAGGGCTGTCTCCCAGCAGGAGTAGCCTGCCGAAATGCAGTGCTGTCCGTCTCCCGTTGTAAGAAGAACACGATTTTCATCAATGAATGTATTCAGACCGGCCTGAAGTGATAAATCACATACCGGTGTTCCCCACTTCGGAGCAATTTCATCTATCAGAAGATGATAAACTTCGTCACTCCTCTGCTTTGCTTTGTCATCGCCAACGATCGGGCCCCTGAAGCCGGTGTACCACGCAAACTTGGCTCCGGGCCAGCGTCTCATCAGTTTGGATATTGTTCCCTCCATTGCGCCTGCAATTGTATGGAGATCAAATACCTGCCCCTGTTCCGGATTTTCCGCATAGAATTCTGCCGCATGGCCTACCGGACAGTCCGTATGCCTGGGATCATTTGAAGACAGCTGAAGAAGAACATAGTCAGGCTTTTCCTGCGGGAAACGCTCGGCACGTTCATAATAACTGTCCTGTCTGCCTTCTCTGAGGACATAGGTAGTGGTACTGACAGATTGATTGAAATATTCCAGCCTGTTCCGTGCCGGGATCCTCATCGCGAAATTGTCCTTTCCTTCACAGCCGAGTCCGTACGTCCACGAAGATCCGAGAAAATAGATTCTTTTGCCGTAGAGAGGATTCCACGACTTTATTTGTCTGATTTCATTTTCCAGCTCAGAAAGTCTCTCAGCCAGTTCCTCATAAGTCAGATTATCTTTCATCTGATATTCCTCTTTACTTAAACAAATACGGCAGGAATGTTACGATCTGCGGGAAGCAGCTGATGATAATTACAATTGCATACAGACACGCAACAGGCGGCCAGAGTTCCTTCAGCATCTTGTCGAAGCTTGAATTTGACAGCTTCTGTGAAATATAGAAGCAGCTTCCAACCGGAGGAGTTACCATGCCGATACACAGATTGGTAACCATAATAATTCCGAACGCAAGCGTGTCAACACCGACAGCTGCAGCAATCGCTGCCATAATCGGACCGAACAGAACAATTGCCGAGTTTGTATTTACGAACATACCGATGATTATCAGCAGTACATTCAGCAGCAGCATAACGAGGAATCTGGAATGTGTTACGGACAGGATTGCCGAGCTTACCAGAGCTGCAACGTTATTCATTGAGAGAATGCGGGCAAACATATTTGCTACACCAAATGTGAAGAAGATGGCTGCCGCCGAGATGCCGGCACCTTTTACTGCCGCACAGAAATCCTTGACAGTCAGTGTCTTGTAAATAAAGCCGCTGACAATTACGGAATAAGTGACACCGACGACCGATGCCTCAGTTGCCGTAAAGTAGCCCGAGTAAATGCCGCCGAGGATAATAATCGGCATCAGGAGAGCGGGCAGTGCGTCAATCAGAATATGGATCACTTCTTTGGACGTATAGTCTTTGCTTACGCTGCTCTTATATCCGCGCTTTTTGGATGCATAGTAGTTGTAAACCATCAGCGAAACACCCATCAGAACACCCGGAATAATTCCGCCCATAAACATATCGGAAATTGATACTCCCAGAGCAACACCGTAAGTGATCATCGGAATGCTCGGCGGAATAACCGGACCGATTGTTGAACCGGAACCGCACAGGCATCCGGCATATGTTTCGTCATATCCCTGTTCCCGCATTGCTTCGATCATAATACCGCCGATGGTGGCCGCCGTTGCAGGACCGGAACCGGAAATTGCCGCAAAGAACATGCATGATACAATCGCTGCCATTCCCAGGCCGCCCGGCATTTTGTGAGTCAGGACATCGGCCACATTGATCAGCTTTTTGGCAAGACCGCCGCGGGCCATCAGTGTGCCGACCATCATGAAGAACGGCATCGAAAGCATGCTGTAGTTATCAATTGCCGTAACAATCGTCTGACTGAGCATCGTAGCCATGGAAGACCCGTTCGGCATCATTGTGAATGCTGCCAGACATCCCAGACCGATCGAGGAACCGATCGGAACAGTCAGCAGTGCTGTTACAAGCATTACCAGGATTAATACGCCTATCATTACGCTGCCTCCTTCACCTTTCTGTTTTTCAGTGAGTTTTCCGCCAGTCTCTGAATAATCCGGACTGCCATGCCGGCCATTGCCAGCACGCCTGCCAGATACATCAGCCATTTCGGAAGGAACGGCATGGATGTGAATACCTGCCCGGTCTTCTTAACCGTCATCATTACGATCCATAAGCGCCATGCCATGAATACTCCGAAACCAATATTGATGAGATCACCGATCAGGAAGATAGCAGATTCTGTTTTCGGTGATTTTTTGTGGAAAGCATTTGCCATTGCCGTGACAGTCAGATGGTCGCCGCTCTTGCCGCACCAGCTGATTCCCGCACACATTGCCCAGACAAGAAGGAACCTTGAAAGCTCTTCTGCCCATGAAAACGTGAACCTAAAGATATATCTGGTAATAACGCTGAACGTAAGAATTACGACAATGATTGTCAGCAGAACCACCATGATCCATTCTTCTATCCGGTTATACCAGGGCTGTTTATTATTCATCTTCTCCTCCAATCAAATCCGTACCGTATGCTCTGATTATCAGGGCTCTGATTTTTGTCAGAGCCCTGATATACAGTTTTTGTTATCGATTATTCGTATTTGGCACTTACTTCAAGGCACATGTCAATGCGCTCCTGACCTACCTTGTCAGCGAACTGGCTGTAAACACTTCTGCCGAGCTCAACCCACTGCTGCTTTTCTTCCGGTGTCAGTTCAATGATGGTGCAGCCGTAATCTGCAGCTTCCTTTTCTGCTTTCCTCTGGAGTTCATCGGTATATTCACGTTCGGAATCAGTAATTTCGTCACATGCAAACTGAATAACTTCACGGTCTGCATCTGTAAGCATATCCCAGAAGACTTTGGAAATCAGAACAGGTGAGAAGTCGAAGCTGTGCTGTGTCTTGATGATGTATTTCTGAACTTCATAGAGCTTGCTGCCCTGAATCTGTCCCCAGGGATTTTCCTGTGCATCAACTGTATGATTCTGAAGTGCTGTATACAGTTCAGAGAATGCCATCGGGATAGCGGATGCGCCGAATGTGTTCCAGGTTGTTTCGTGGATCTGGTTGTTCATGACACGGAGCTTGATTCCCTTCAGATCGGAAGGAACATGAATCTCTTCATTCGCTGTCAGAAGGCGCCAGAGTTCTGTATGACCAGTTACCCAGCCAAGTCCGTGGAATCCGCTGCTTTCCAGTTCAGCAAGGATTTCGTCACCGACTTCGCCGTCGATTACTTCGTTGGCAGCCTCTCCGTTGATAAACAGATAAGGCAGGTCGAATAAAGATACTGCATCAGTGAATCCGCCGAGGTTTGCACTGGAGGAGCATGTCATTTCGATTGTGCCGAGCTGCAGGCCTTCGAACAGTTCTGAAGCCTTTCCCATTTCGGAATTGGTATAGACTTCCACCTTGATTCTTCCGCCGGTCAGTTCATCCAGCTTGTCTCTCAGACTGAAGCCAAAATGTGCACTCGGCTGATTATCTGCTGTTGTTGTGCAGTATTTAATTACAACCGGGTTTCCCTGTGTGTAATCTTTTTCTTCGGAAGTCTGTGCCTGTTCACCGGAATTTGCAGGGGCTGCACTGGGCGCAGGAGTATTTGCGGAACCGCATGCTGTCATTCCGAGCACCATTGTTCCGGCAAATAACGCTGTCAAACACTTTTTTAAGCTTTTCATCATCTTTCTCCTTTTTCTTTTTTGAGTTTTCCTTTTCTCTGATCTGAGAATAGCATTGAGGGCGAAACACCATCAATGTTTCGGAGTTTCTAATAAACAAGCCATATTTTGTACCGACTGCACATATGAAAAAGAATTGTGCTGAAATAAAATAATATTGTCATATCAGCGCAGAATTACATGGTTCTGCGGTTTTCAGTTATATATTTTTTCTTATTTACAAGCGTTCCGTTCCGGAGCAGAGATAATCAGACTGCCGGAATAAGGCGGGCAGAAAACGAGTTATGAAAAACCCTTATATTAAATTACGTTCAGATATTGCCGCACAGCTGTTTTCAGCACTGAAGACATTCCCCTATCCGTGCTGTTTTTTCAATGCCGGCGGCGTTTATGCCGGATGCAGCAGCGCAGCTGAAAACACCGGGACCATCATAAAGGATTTTTCCCGGTATTCTGATCAGGATTACCGTACCTGCAGATGCTCCAATGCAGGTGAATCTTTCTGTACGGTGGTTCTGCCGAACAGCGTGCCTGAATGGGCAGAAGGCTATATTCTTACACTGTTCCGTGAAATACTGCAGGGAAAAGAGTACAGCGAGCTCATGACACTCCGGAAACTGCGCAGTTTCTATGCCGGACAGCTGGCAAATCTGGAAACGCCGACTGCAGATCTGAAAGCATTTCTTCATACTGAAAATTACACCGGCAATTACCCGCGTGCCGCAGTTCTTATTTCATTTGAAAATGATATTGATTCACCGGAAGCTGTTCACAGTCCTGTCAAAAGTCTTTCTGCAGCTCTTTCGCTTGATGTGGAGCAGGCCTCATTTTTCAATGAGGAAGATATCTTCGGACCGCTTGCAGATAATCTGTTTCTGTATTTTAAAGCAGTCGGAAGCGAAACCTTGGAAGGCAGAATTGATTACCTTACCGAAACCGCAGAGAATCTGTGCAGAATGTGCAGAAAACAGTTTTCAAAAACTCCTGTCATAGCAATCGGCAGCGTATATACGTCTGTCAATGATCTGCATCAGAGTTATAATGAAGCATTCTTCCTGATTCAGAATTCACATATTCTTCAGCTAAATGATGAAACAGACGGATATATCATGCTGATCCAGAATTATCTCGCCGAATATCTGTCGAGTCAGCTTTTATCATCCCAGTACGATATTTTATACCGTGATTATCACCGCTTCTTCATTTCACATCCTTTGGAGAAAGAAATTCTGGCTCCGCTGTCTTTTTCGAACATTAATATGATCAGAACCGGAGAACTGTTGGATATCCACCGCAATACCGTTCTTCAGCGTTATCACAAAATCGAAAGTGAAACCGGTCTTTCCCCGAGAAGCAGCATATCTGACCGCCTGCTTCTGCGTTCCTATCTTCTGAACAGCAGTAAGTCCGTAGTACTCCATGCCGGAGTTCACATTCAGGAAAACAGTGTTCAGTACCGCGGACTCAGATATCTTTCAAAGCTGCTCAACGAAAAAAGCGGAGGCACCCTGCAGCTGCAGATCGGCCACCTTTCAACTGCCGGCAATAATATAGAGCTTCTCCGCATTATTGAATCCGGAAGTCTTGATATCGGCATCTGCGGCAACGCTGCCCT
>JAILGV010000125.1 GCA_024696355.1 Solobacterium sp. | reverse complement strand
ACGGCATCAATCATGCCGTCATCTGTTTCATATGTATGAATCTTATAGCTGATCCCTGCCGTATCAAGTATGCGCAGGGCATTTGTTTTGTCTTCTTTCCGCGCCATATACGTCTCCCTGCAATCATTATAGTAAAAACCGGATTTCTCCGGTCAGTCTGATAATAAAATTCTGTCGTTGTCGAGGTCCTTTCCCTCTCCTCTGCGGAACATCATGAGAAGATCTTCAATGGTGAGGCCTTTTCTTTCCTCTCCCTTCAGGTCAAGAACGATATGTCCGTCCGCCATCATCAGGGTTCTGTTTCCGACACTCACCGCCTGATGCAGATTATGCGTCACCATCAGACAGGTAATGCGGTTTTCACCGACAATCTGTTCCGTCAGCTTCATGATTTTTTCCGCAGCCGCAGGATCCAGGGCTGCCGTATGCTCATCGAGCAGGAGAATTTTCGGAGGCACGATCACAGCCATCAGAAGCGTCAGCGCCTGACGCTGTCCGCCCGACAGCATTCCCACCGGCACATCCATCCGGTCCTCCAGACCCATATCCAGCTTTTTCAGCTGTTCGCGGAATTTCTCCCGGTCCTTTCTCGAGATTCTGGAGAAGATTCCGGATGTTCCTGCACGCAGGTAGGCAAGCGCCAGATTCTCCTCAATCGTCATATGCGGCGCCGTTCCCTTCAGGGGATCCTGAAACAGTCTGCCGATGTATTTCGCCCGCTGATAGTCAGGTACGAATGTGATATTTCTTCCGTCAAGCATGATCTTTCCCGAATCCGGGTAAAACATGCCTGCGGCAGCGTTGAACAGCGTGGATTTTCCGGCACCGTTGGATCCGACAATCGTGATGAAGTCACCGTCCTCCACGGTCAGGGAGAAATGATCCAGTGCCTTCTTTTCATTCACCGTTCCGGGATTGAAGGTTTTTGAAACATCATCAATAATCAGCATTTCAGGCCTCCCTTCTTGCCCGGTTTCTGTCGCTCAGACTCTGCCTGATCTGCGGCGAGGCGATAGCCAGAGCCACAATCAGGGCGGTCATCAGCTTCAGACATTCGATCGGAATGATCCGTGTCTGAAGGATCATCGCATAAATGAAACGGTAGATAATATTTCCCGCCAGACATGCGGCAATATTTCTTCCGATTGATTTTCTGCCTGCGGTTACGGTCTCGCCGATGATCAGACAGGCCAGTCCGATTACCACGATGCCGGTCCCGGCATTGATGTCGGCAGACTTCTGAAGCTGTCCGGCAATTGCCCCGGAAAGTGCCGTCAGGCAGTTGGCGGCACTCAGGCCGACGGTGATCGTGAACTTCGGATTGATCGAAGATGCCGATACCATGTCACGGTTGTCTCCCGTGGCGCGCACGGAGAGCCCGAGTCTGGTTCCCATAAACCATTTCATCAGCAGCATGCATAAGATCGAAACCGTTCCGGAAAGAATGATGGTATACCAGCTTCCGCCGATGCCGGTCTTCCTGAAAAGCGTGAAGATTGTGGCGCTTTTCAGCAGTGATACATTGGAACTCCATCCCATTGCCATCAGGTTGACCGTATAGAGGCCGGTATTTGTCACGATGCCGGCCAGAATCGACGGCACGCCCAGCCTGGTCTGCAGGAAAGCCGTCACAAATCCCGCACACCCGCCTGACAATACCGCAAGAACAATACCGGCAAAAGGATGGCCTGCCGCAGCCGCGCTGACCGATACGGCCATCCCGAGCACAAAGCAGCCATCCGTAGTAAGATCTGCGATATCCAGTACACGGTAGCTCAGGAACAGGGCCAGCGTTACCAGTGAATAGATACAGCCGAGTTCCAGAGCGGTCTGAATAATATGCAGCATGAATCTCCTCCTGTCTGATCAGTCTTCTGTAGTTAAAACTTCAACGATTTCACCGAAATCTTTAAGTGCAGCGTAATCTGCCCCGAGAGCTCCTGCTGTTTCCGTATTGACGGTAATGATTCCGCCCGGCATAACCTCATAGCTTCCGGCGATTCCCGTTGATCCGATTCCGCCGGTGATTGCCCTGAAGGCAAGAACTGCTGTTTCTTTTCCGAGTTCCGTATAATTGACGCCGCATGTTGCGAAGGCACCGTTTCTGACAAACGAATCAGCACCTGCATAGTGCGGAATGCCTGCCTCAATGAAGGAATCCGCAATGGCAAGCTCGGCAGCCATGACAACATTGTCGGTCGGTGTGAAGACAGCGTCAACCCCTGCCCCGATCAGCGCGCCGGCAGCCTGGATTACTTCGTCATTGGTATTGCCTGTAGCCTCGATATATTCAATTCCCTTTTCCTGCAGGTAGGAGACCGCCTCGGCAATCGGTGCCGCACTGTTGGCTTCACTCTTGGAATAAAGCAGGCCGATCTTCTTTGCATCGGGATTCTGGGCAAAAATCATATCCATGATCTGTTTTGTATTCAGAGCATCGCTGGTTCCGGTCACGTAGCCGATGTCGGTCAGTTCCGCGGCTTCGGGATCGGAGATTGCCGCAAAGATAACCGGTGTCTCTGAATCAGCTGCGGCTGCGGTCATGGTCTGGGCTGCCAGCGTGGCAATCGGAATAATGGCATCCACACCGTCCGCAAGCGCCTGAGAGGCAATCTGCTGAAGTACGGTCTGGTCATTCTGTCCGGAATAAACATTGCCGTATTCAATTACGATGCCGTTTTCGGCAGCCAGAGCATCCAGCTGTGAAGTGATTGCATTGGCAATTTCATCAAGTGATGCATGGTCAAGCTGCTTGACCACGGCAACTTTGTAAGCTTTTGTCTCTGCTGTTTCCGCTGCGGGTGATTCTGTCACGGAAGCGGCCTCGGAGCCGCCGCAGGCTGCCATCGCAGCCGCAAGAAGTACCGCCATGCCTGTTCTGAATAATCTGCCTGTAGTTTTCATTTTCATTTCCTCCTCATAAAGAGTGATAGATGATCCCGAAAGCCGGGGGAAGAAAAAAGGCTTTCATCCCGTTATGGGACAAAAGCCTTGAACTTCTGCGATACCACCCAAATTGACGTCTATACCAAACGCCCTCTCGCTCTGCGCACCATCATACGCATCCGCCTGATAACGGGTCGGAACCCCGTCGGTCCGTACTCGGAAATTCTTCCTTTCTGTCCGCCCTGATAAAGTCCATTCACAACCGTTCCGCCTGTCCCGCTTCCACCGCTGCGGGGCTCTCTGTGAAGTTTTCCGGAAGCTACTCGTCTCTGTCTTCGGTTTTTAATGTATGGTTAAAGTTTATGCCGGCATGCACGCAAAGTCAACGCAGTTTCATCAATATATGAGACACCTTTTCATTTTTTGATGAAAATTTTTCAGTTTGTTTCATTCTCTGCGGCGATGTCCTTCATTTCCTTCAGAATCATTTCCTTTGTCAGGATTCCCCCGGCGTGTCCCCGCAGATAGTACCGGAATTCCGTCTGTTCGAGATATTCAATGAATGCCTTCAGACGCTTCATGTCATATCTGCCGTCATAATCAAAGTAGTCCGGGGCGTCGGCGTCCCCGCCGAACAGAACCCCCTCCTCCGGAACAAGTATCATCACTGCGTCCCTGGTATGCGGCGTATCAATCTGCTTCATAACGGCATGCACACCGCCCAGGTCAATTGTCAGATCCGTTTCAAATACGATGTCGGCGGTACGGGTCCGGATTTTTCCGATATCTCCGTATTCCCTGTGCATGCATTCACTGCAGAACGGAATTTCTTCACCGCAGGCAAGTCTTTCCGCCAGGGCTTTCTCCGTCCATTCCCACTTCTGCACTTCCTTCAGCTTCTCATTTGTTCTGCGTCCCGCAATTACCGGACAGGCAAGCGCCGGCATTCCGAATGTATGATCCCAGTGCCAGTGCGTCACGGCCGCAAGATCCGGCATTTCAAGTCCGCTCTGTGTCAGCTGCTCATTGAACCGCAGGACATTCGTGCCGGAATTTCCGGCATCGATCTGCAGGGAAAGACGGCTGCCCTTCAGCAGATAGATATACGGCTGATCCGTTTCGGCAATTTCCTCCGTATACAGGATCCGTTCACTGATTTTTTTCATTTTCCTCCAGCAGGTCCTTCTGATATTTTTTTGAGACATCCATCATATGCTGATAAAAATCACGGAAATACGGTTCCAGGCTTCTGTCCTCCAGCCTCTGTGAATTCTTTTCCATGATTGCTTTCTCTCTTGAAGAATCAAGTATCTGCATGCCGTGTTCACGCTTGTACTCCAGAACATTCCGCACCGCATGAAACCGCTGTTCAAACAGCTTTGCAATCTGTCTGTCTGCCTCATCAATCTGCAGTCTGCTTTCTTCCAGTAAATTCATAAAACACTCCTATATTTTTATCTGTTTCCATCTGCCCTGTCTGAAGCGGGCGGAGGACATGACATATCTTCCGATCTGATCCGCAAGTATGCCGCACCAGATGCCGGCAATGCCCCAGCCCATGACATAGCAGAAGAAATATGATCCTGCGGTTCTGATCAGGGTGACGCACACTGTCGAAACAATGGCTGTATACAATGTATCACCAGCACCGCGCAGGGATCCCATGTAGATGACCTGAGATATCTGGAACAGCAGCGTCAGAATCATGACGCGGATGATTCCCACGCCCAGGTCCACGATTTCCTTTTCCCTGAAGAACATCGAGAACAGCCACCGTCCGCCGAGCAGATATGCCGCGCTCAGGCATACGGCGATCACCATTCCCAGCACACGGCATGTCTTTCCGTATTCCTCGGCAAGTTCCGGATTGTTCTGTCCGAGGCTTCTGCCGATCAGCGCCACTGATGTCACCTGCAGTCCGTCGCCGAACGCAAAGGACAGTGCCAGAAGATTCATTCCGACATTGTGCGCTGCCATTGCGGCGTTTCCCTGGTCGGCCGCCATCAGTGCCGTCAGCATGAATCCGATGCGCATCAGGATCTGTTCAAAGAACACGGAGTATCCGACACGCATAACGGAAACCAGCGCGTTCTTCGTCATCTTCACTTTTTCACTTATGATATAGCGGAAACTGATAAATACTTCACTGCCGGCAACCGAGGCAAGCGACATGAACGCAGCCACGACCGTTCCGAGAACCGTAGCCAGCGCCGCTCCGGGAATTCCCAGCTTCGGAAAGCCCAGATTTCCTCCGATGAGCAGATAATTGAACAAAACGTTTACGGCACTGGACACAAGATTGGTGCGCATGGTGATTCTGGTGTTGCCGGAGCCTCTCTGTGCCGAATTGATTCCCATCTGAATGCAGGTGAAAATCATACCGCCCATGACAATCCTGAAATATATCACCGCATAGTCATGTGTTTCGGCTGTGGAGCCCACAAAGCGCATCAGCGCCGGCGCTCCCCATGCCATGCCGGATCCGATCAGCAGGGAAAGGACAAGAATCATTCCGAAGGCAGTCAGAAACACCTCGTTGGCGCCTCTTCTGTCACGCTGTCCGAAGCGTCTGGCCACAAGCGCGCTGATGGAAACATTAAGTGCGAAAAAGAGCGCCAGACCGACAAATTTCGGCTGTGCCGTCAGTCCCACCGCCGCCACGGCATCCGCGCCGAGGGAGGAAACCATGTAGGAGTCAATCAGGCCTGCAAGGGACACAAAAAATGATTCAAGAATTGCCGGCCATGCCATGTCAATGACGGTTTTTGCGGTTGAAGAATTCGGTTTCATGCTTTCTGCAGAATCGGACATATGGGTATTATAGTTTAATTTTTCTTCCGATAATACCGAGTTGCCTTCTTTCGGCGCATAAAATCAATGTTTTTTGCATCAGAACCCGTGCAGGATTTATCCGCACAAATATAATTGTGTTATGATTGTTTAGATTATGAACTGACAGGAGGTATTATGAGCAACTTTATATTTATTTCGCCCAACTTTCCGAAAACATATTATCAGTTCCCGAAAGAATGGAAACAGCTTGGCGGCACTTCGCTGTGCATCGGCGAAGATCCCTATGATTCCCTTCCTCAGGAATTAAAAGATTCCATGAATGAATACTATCAGGTCGGATCAATGATGGACTATGACCAGATGTACCGTGCCGTCGCCTGGTTTGCGCACAAGCACGGAAAGATTGACTGGCTGGAATCCAACAACGAATTCTGGCTTGAGCAGGACGCAAGACTGCGCACTGATTTCAACATCACCACCGGTGACAACACCGAATCAGTCAGCCGCTTCAAGACCAAGTCCAACATGAAGGCATTCTACGAAAAAGCGAATGTCCCGGTGGCCAGATATCATCTGACAACCACTCTGGAGGAGGGAAGAAAGTTCATTGCCGAGACCGGTTATCCCGTCATTGTCAAGCCTGACAACGGCGTCGGCGCAAATGCCACATGGAAGATCTCAAACGATGAGCAGCTGGAAGACTTCTACAAACGCGACCTTCCCACCCAGTACATCATGGAGGAATTCGTTCCGGGATACATTGTCAGCTTTGACGGCATCGCCGATCAGAACAACAACATTATCTTCAAGACAAGCCATGTATTCCCCGAACCGATCATGGATGTTGTCAACACAAAGGATGAACTGCTTTACTATTCCGTCAGGCAGATTCCCGAAGATCTTGACGAAATGGGTCAGAGAGTGATTCACGCCTTCGGCATCAGGGGAAGATTCTTCCATACGGAGTACTTCCGTCTGACCGAAGACAAGAAAGGCCTCGGCAGGAAAGGTGATCTGGTAGGCCTGGAAGTAAACATGCGGCCGCCCGGAGGATATACGCCGGAAATGATGAACTATGCCAATGACATCAGCGTATACCGCATCTATGCCAATATGGCCATGTCCAACACAAATACCTGCACAACCGACCGTCCCTATGCGGCAGTTCACTGCGGAAGAAGAAATCATCTGTCATACAAATATGACTATGCATATCTCAGTGAAAAATACGGTTCACACATCTGCATGCACGAGATCATGCCGGAGATTCTGAGCTCCGCCATGGGCAACGAAGCATATATCGCACGTTTTGAAACAGAAAAGGAAATTATGGATTTTGCCAGGGACGTATTCGCAAAATCCGATTCGGAAAACTAATGAAAACAGCTTATTACAAGGAATATTCAAACAATCTGAACAGGGATATGGAGTTCAAGGTTTACGGACATGCCGGCAAGCCGATGCTCGTTTTCCCTTCGCAGGACGGACGTTTCTTTGACTTCGAAAACAACGGAATGGTCGACTGCGCAAAAGAATACATCGACGAAGGAAGAATCCAGCTCTACTGCTGCGATTCCAATGACAGTGTCAGCTGGTCCAGCAAAGACTGGGACAACAGAAGACGCATAGAAAACCATGAAGCTTATGTCCGCTATATCTGCGACGAGCTCTGCCCGCGCATCTTTGATCTCAACGCGGCAGACAACGGCGGTCACTATGCAGCGGGAATCCTCACCACAGGATGCTCGATGGGCGGAACACATTCCCTCAACTTCATGCTGAGAAGGCCGGATATCTTTTCCGGATGCATCGCCATGTCAGGCGCCTACAACGCCAGACTGTTCTTCCCGGATTATTTTGACGATCTGGTTTATGCCAACAGTCCCGTGGACTACATTGAAGGAATGCCTTATGACCATCCCTATGTCGAAATGTACCGGCACCGTCAGATCATCGTTGTCTGCGGAAGAGGCGCATGGGAACATCCGATGCAGGAAGACAGCGCACGCCTCAAGGAACTCTTCGAGTACAAGGACGTACCGGCATGGATCGATTTCTGGGGTTACGACGTTGCCCACGACTGGCCGTGGTGGAAAAAGGAATTCCCCTATTATCTGCAGTTTGTATGCTGAGCAGGCTCTGAAAGCCTGCTTTTTCGTATGTTATCACAAGCAGTTTTGCTATAATATATTTTAGATTTCGTCTGTGCCTGAACGGCAGAAATCACAGGCACGGAAAAGAGAAACAGCCCAGTCAGGGATCATCATGATCTTTCGCTGAAGGAGGATTAACCGTATGAGTTTGTATAATCTTTTTAAACCCGGTGAACTGGTATTGTTTGAGGCCGGAAAAGAGCCGAAACATTATACCCTCCCTTCTCCGGTCATCTTTGCCTGCGGTACGGATGAGGGGATACGGGACGGTATTTTCTGTCTGAATATGGAGGAACTGGGAAAAGGTGCCGCCGAGATCAAATACAATGACGGCACGTGGGAATTCTCATCTTTTGAAACAGAAGCCGACATTTATATTTCCGAAAGGAAGATCACCGGTACGGATCCGGCTGTCCTGAAAGACTGCGACACGATCCGCTTTGCCGGAAAAAACGGAAGCATCGTGCTTCTCTTCCATGATTATGACGGAACAGACTACAGATGGTGCCGGATTACGCTGAGCGAGCACGGCGACAACGTCACGATCTACAATGAGAAAGCTCTCAGAGAGATCGCCGGGGATCCGTCAAGAGAAAACGAACTGCGCAATGCCCACCAGGTTGCCATCCAGTACAAGACGGAACAGTGGTATGTCAAAGACATCAATACATCCCGCGGCGTCTTTATCAACGGAAAGAGAATCAGTGAGGAAACACCGCTCAACGAATATGACATGGTCATCATCGGCGATACCTGCTTCCTCTATCATAACGGCAGTCTGGTCTACAACGAAGTTGCCGCAAAGGCCAACAAGCTGGCCATCAGTATCCGTGAAAAAGCTGTTTACAACTTCTTCAAAAAGAAAGTACTGCTCAAGGATATCAATCTGACCATCGAGCCCGGCAATATGGTTCTTCTGCTCGGCGGCTCGGGAGCCGGAAAAACAACATTCATCAATGCCGTCACCGGCTATGACAAGGCAAGCGCCACGATTATGAACGGCGATCTCAATGTCTATGACAACTTCAAGCAGATGAAGTATGAGATCGGCATGGTTCCCCAGCAGGATCTGCTCAGGGAGGATGACAAAGTCGAAGACACCCTGATGAATGCGGCGGAAATGCGCATGCCGGCTTCCATATCACGTGAGGAACGTGAAAAGAGAGTTGCGGAAGTCCTCAGGATGTTCGGTCTTGAACCGTCAAAGAACAACCTGGTCGGAAAGATCTCCGGCGGTCAGAGAAAGCGCCTTTCCATAGCCGTGGAATATATCGCCGATCCTTCCCTGTTTATTCTCGACGAGCCGGACTCCGGTCTTGACGGCGTCATGGCAAGAGAACTGATGACCCGCCTGCGCGCCATTGCGGATGAAGGAAAGATCGTCATTGTCATTACCCATACACCTGACAGAGTCATCGACCTGTTTGACAAAGTCATTGTTCTGGCCAAAAGCTCCAAACGCATCGGACAGCTCGCCTTCTACGGAACAGTGGCTGATGCACGGGCATATTTTGAAAGAGACACCATGGAACAGATTGTCAAATGCATCAACAATCCCGACGAGGGCGGAGAAGGACGCGCCGATGAGTTTATTGAAAGGTTTGCGGCTTTGCAGCTTAAGGAGAACGAATGAAACACTTAACCTTCTTTGAATCCGCAAAAAAAGTTGACCGGGCAGGACGGCTTGCACAGGTAAGAATCTACCTCGGAAAATTCTTCCGCATCTTCATTTATGAAGCGGACTGGAAAGTGCTGCCCATGGCAGTCATCGTTTCCGCACTTGTTGCGGGTGTCTGCGTCAATGTCTTCGTGAACATGGAAGCGACCATGATCGGTTCCCTCGCATTTGCCTGCGTATGCATATGGAACGGCTTCTTTAATTCCATCCAGGTTGTCTGCCGCGAAAGAAAAATCATCAAGCGTGAGCACCGCTCAGGCCTGCATATTACTTCCTATATCGCTGCGCATATGATTTATCAGGCATTCATCTGCCTGTGCCAGGTTCTGATCCAGCTGATCGTTTACAAGCTCTGCGGCTACAAATATCCGACGCAGGGCATTATCACCGGAAGCTTCGTTCTTGACTTCGGCATTACCCTGTTTCTGGTCACCTACGCCGCAGATATGCTTGCCCTGCTTGTATCCTGCATCGTCTCAAATACAACGGACGCTATGACAGTTGTCCCGTTCCTGCTGATCGTGCAGCTGATCTTCTCCGGTGTTGCCTTCCCGCTTGAGGGCGCAGCCGAAAAAATATCAAACTTCACCATATCAAGGTGGGGCATCCGGACGATCAACACCGTCGCCAATTACAACAGCATGCGGTCAATGACCTTGTATGCCGCCGTCAACAAACTGACGATTATTCCCGAACTGAAGGAAATCATCGAGGCAATCAGAAAAACAGACATCTGGTACAAGCTCGGTGATGCCAGTACGATGGATGCCCGGAGCGTCCTGTATGAGTTCACGCCTGAAAACGTTATGCACGAATGGGGCATCCTGTTTCTGATGGCGATGGTCTTCGCGGTTCTCGGAACGCTCATCCTCGAACGCATTGACTACGATAAAAGATAAAAAAGCCTTCACGGCTTTTTTATTTTTCCAGAAAGTCCAGAATGATCTCCACCAGTCTGCCGGTGAAAATCAGGAAGACGATTGTACCGATGCCGACGGTGCCTCCCAGCAGCCAGCCTGTCACGACAAATATCAGGTCGGTAATCCAGCGCATGACATGGTACTCACAGGGAAACAGTTTGATCAGACTGAATATGTAAGCATCATACGGTGAATATCCGCACTTCGGGATCTGCGTCAGGGCAATGCCCAGGGAATAAAGCATCAGGCCGGACACAAGCCACAGAGCTCCTGCAGGAAGCGGCAGAACCGGAATGCCGATCAGACCCGGAAGATCAATGCCGGCACTTGTTCCGATCATCGCAATCACAGTAGCTGCGCTGACCGTATCCCTTCTGACCATGAACGCCATGACTATCTGCATGAAATTTATGATCAGATTCATCGTCCCCAGTGATACACCGACTCTGCGGTATGTTCCTGTCAGGAACACCGTAAAGGGATCCGTTCCGAGTGCCGCAAGATCCGCAAAGCCGATTCCCATTCCCAGCAGAAGGCTCCCCGCAGCGACAATCACGTATTTCTTCAGTAAGGTTTCAGTTTTCATAGCAGGACGAAGTATAGCACAATTCAAACGACAAAACAAACATGGTATAATATTGCGGAAACGCGGCTATGGTGAAATGGCAGACACGCCAGATTTAGGATCTGGTGGGGTGACCCGTGCAGGTTCAAGTCCTGTTAGCCGCACTGTTTATGGGCAATTATGAGATTCCGGACTTCTGAGTAAGGAGACTGGGATCTCATTTTTGTTTTCACCAGCCCCCTGACACATCTGATCCATATTTCTGGAGGATCCCCTCAAGCGGCCCCTCTACTCTGCCATTGATCTTACGCACTTAAGGAAATCAAGC
This sequence comes from Solobacterium sp., assembly GCA_024696355.1. Lineage (GTDB taxonomy): Bacteria > Bacillota_I > Bacilli_A > Erysipelotrichales > Erysipelotrichaceae > Bulleidia. The sequence continues at coordinate 298 of JAILGV010000125.1, read as the reverse complement.
CCCTATGGAGCGATTTCCGTTTTCCACACCACAAAGAAAATGAGATTCACGAAAGTCTGATAAACTTACGGAATCTCTTTTTCATTTTCATTGAGTCATTTGAAAGACTCAGACTGTTCAGAATACTGTTTCAAACGGGAAAACAGTCACATTCTCCGGCTCATGCTGGTATGCATTCCACAGTGTAAGTTTCTGCTGCATATTCATCCAGCTTTCTGCAGATGTATTTGTTGCTTTACTGATTCTCAAAGCCATCTCCGGGCTCAATGCCGCTTTTCCATTGACAAACTCAGACAAT
>JAILGV010000124.1 GCA_024696355.1 Solobacterium sp. | reverse complement strand
GCGGCATCAATTTCGCCGCCGGCACCGATATACATCTTAACAACAGGATTGTCCCTGACTTCACCAAGTACTTCCTTCACTTCCGCGCTGCCGGGTTTTGCCGGTGCGGCTGCGGCCATAACCAGTTCAGCTTCCTGACCGGTCAGAAAAGCTTTCATGTACTGCGGCTTCTGCTTCAGGAGTTCGAAAACCTTTTTGCTGTAATTATTCATATTCCACCTCGTGTTAATTTAATGGTAACGCGATTGTCATGCGGAATTCAAGTGATCATTCCACGGTCACTGATTTTGCCAGATTCCTCGGCTTGTCAATGTCGCATCCCTTTTCTTCAGCCGCAAAATAGGCAAACAGCTGAAGCAGGACAACAGACGTAATATTGGCAAGTTCCGGTGCGGCATCGGGTATCCTCAGCACGTGGTGAAACTTCTCTGCGGGGATGTTCTGATCGGTAACCAGAATGACGTTGGCTCCCCTGGCAATTGTCTCTTCGATATTCGAAATCGTCTTTGCGGCAATATCCGGCTGGGTCGCAAGCGCTACAACGACAGTGTTCTTTTCAATCAGTGCAATCGGTCCGTGCTTCAGTTCTCCGCCGTAATATGCGTCCGCATGCACATAGGAAATCTCCTTCAGCTTCAGAGCACCCTCCAGGGCCGTCGGATAATCCAGCTGCCGGCCGATAAAGTATGCATCACGCTGATCCTTCAGCATATGGGCAAGTTCCTTCATCTGATCCCGGTATCCCAGCGTCTCTTCAATGATCTCGGGCATGCGCTTCAGATCCCTGATTCTTCTGGTAATATTCTTCGGCTTGTATCCCAGTTTCTCGGAAATCTTCATCATCAGCACATGCAGAAGCACAAGCTGGGTTGTGTATGCCTTCGTACTGGCAACCGCAATTTCCGGACCGGCGCCCGTATACACAACGGTATCCGTCTGTCTTGCCAGGGATGATCCCAGCACGTTGGTCATGGCAATCGTCGTGCAGTGCTTTGCCTTTGCAAGCTTCATGGCTGCGATGGTATCAGCTGTTTCACCTGACTGTGACACAAAGATGCAGACAGTGTGCTCATCCACATTCGGACTGCAGTAACGGAACTCACTTGCCGGCTGGGCATAGCTCATAATGCGGGCATCTCTTTTCAGCAGGGTATCCGCATAAATGCATGCATGATAAGCCGTACCGCAGGCAATCAGCACGATCCGGTTTACATTCTGCCAGTCTGTCTTCAGCTCATCAATCTCCGGCATATAAATCTTCATGCCTCTGAAGCGGCCGCGCAGTGTTTCCCTGACTGCCTTGGGCTGTTCGTAGATCTCCTTCATCATGAAGGAATCATAGCCGCCCTTCTGCGCCGCCTGCACATCGTACGGGAAGTGGATAAATGCCGGCTGCATTTTCTTTCCTGCGGCATTATAGACCTGCAGGCTGTTTGGTCTGAGCACCGCCATGTCACCGTCTGCCAGCGGCAGAATGTCCTTGGTATAAGAAAGCACTGCCGGTGCGTCACTGGCACAGAAAGTTCCTTTTTCATACTGCCCGATAATCATCGGACTCTCTTTTTTTGCGACATAGAGCGTATCCGGCTCATATACGGAAACGATGCAGAGTGCCCAGCTTCCCCTGAGCATCTTCAGCGTCTTCTTCAGGGCAGTGAACATATTCTGTTCACTCTTATAGTAATAATCCAGCAGCTGGACAATGACTTCGCTGTCCGTATCACTCTGGAAATGATAGCCGGCGTGAATCAGGTCTTCCTTCAGTTCGGCATAATTCTCGATGATGCCGTTATGCACAAGGGAGATTGTCTCCGCTTCGTTTTCATGCGGATGCGCATTCAGGTTGCTTGGCACGCCGTGCGTTGCCCATCTGGTATGACCGATGCCTGCGCACTGATTGAGCGTTCTGCTTTTCAGCAGTTCCTCCAGTTCGGAAAGCCTTCCCTTTGTCTTCAGGGTTTCCAGTCCCTGAGGACTGATCAGCGTTACTCCCGCAGAGTCATAGCCTCTGTACTCAAGCCTGGAAAGACCCTGCATCAAAAACGGCAGAGCACTCTCACTGCCTGTAAAACCAGTAATTCCACACATGATTAAAAAATATCCTCCGTTTCCCTTAAATTGTTCATGGAGGATACCGAATGGATCTGTTCAGCCCTCACGGACTGTTTTTTCCCATTGTTAAGGCCGTATCAGGCCTCCGGGTCATCCGCCGAATCTTTCGATAATTACCCGGTCCTCGTCAACTGCACATGCGTGCAGTCCAGGCGCTATATTAATGAAGCTGTCTCCATGATGTTCACATTATACTAATTTATCTGCAGTTCCTGCAACATCACTTTCAAGCCGGAAAAAAAAGGCCTCTCAGCCTTCCTGGACAAGCCCTGCACGGTGCAGCCGCGGAATGATCACAGCCGGTATGTCCTCCATAACCAGATTGACCAGCTTTCCGTTGATCACAGTGACAACGGCACCGAACACTGCCGTCTGTAGGCCGTATACCAGCACTGTGGCGGCGGCACAGAGAATACCGAGCAGACCGATTGCACTTCCCCTTGAAAGACGGGTCTTTGCGGCAATAATCTCGGCAATTGTATCCAGTCCGCCGGATGCTGTGTTCGAAGCAAACAGCAGACACTGTCCTTCCGTCAGAATAATCAGGAAAGCTGCTGTGCCTTTGAGCATGCCGCATGCCGGAATGCTGTTGTGAAGAAGAACAGGCACAAGCTTCATGAAAAGCGGAAGAAGAACTGAAACATAAACGGAGCGGACGCCGAATTTCTGACCGAGGAAGCGGAATCCCGCCAGCAGACAGACCATATTCAGAATCAGGGTAATCATCGGCACAGACAGCGGGAGCACCTCTCTGATCACCAGGGCAAGGCCGGAAACACTGCCGGTAATAATACGGCAGGGTTCCATATATACCATGACAGCGACGCTGATCAGAAATGTTCCAAGTGTTATGACACAGTAGTCAATGACTGTCCGTTTGTTCAGATATTTTCCGTTAATATTATTCATGGTTATATTTAACCATGGAAATTCCTGGCTTTCATCGCCAATTTTTCTATAATAATATAAGATAAACTTATATTTGGAGGACGTTATGAATCTCAATCAGGTCACTTACTTCATCTCTGTCGCCCAGCTGCGGAGCTTCTCCGCTGCCGCAGAGGAAAACTATATCACCCAGACCGCAATGACCCAGCAGATCAGGGCGCTGGAAGAAACTGTCGGATGCCAGCTGATCGACCGTTCCCGGAGGCCCATCGCTCTGACCGCTGCCGGAAAAAGTTTTTTCAATGACGCAAAGCAGATTCTTGCCCGTATGAATGAAGCTGTCGAACGGGCCAACGAAGCCAGCACGGGCGTGACGGGAACTCTGCGCATCGGCTATCTCAAGGGATATGAGCGGAGTGCCCTGTCAGACCAGCTCCGTCTTTTCCACAGGGAAGTTCCCAATGTCCTGATGACATGCCGCAGGGAAGCCTCCGACAGACTGGCCGCAGGTCTGCAGAATGACGAATATGACATTATCTTTACCTGGGACAGCACAAATCTGAAAATGAATGCGGAATACAGGGCGGCGGAAATAGAAAAAGCAAGACTGGTCGCCGCAGTTTATGCATCACATCCGTATGTCAAAAGAGCCTCTCTCAGCAGAAAAGATTTCCGTGGGGAACCGATCATTTACATGTCCCCTTCCGAGCTGAGTGACAACTACGGAGACAGTGTATTCATGGAACTGTATCATAAAGCCGGATACAGTCCGAATATCATATTCCGTTCGACCGACGTGGAATCCGTTCTGATCATGGTTGCGGCCGAAGAGGGAATCTCCATCCTGCCGGATTACTGCGTCAAAAAGATTACGGATGCCGAAGGTCTTGTCTTTATTCCCATGGACGGCGAACAGGAAACAGAAGAAATCCATGCCGTCTGGAAAAAGACAAACGACAATCCGGCACTTCACCGATATATTTCATTTATGAACAGCGGTCATGCTCAGTATTAACAAAACACAATTGAATATTCATTTCTCCTCAAGTATAATAAATCTGCTGTAAAAAAAGCCGGCATAGCTCAGCAGGCAGAGCAACGCACTCGTAACGCGTAGGTCGCTGGTTCGATTCCGGTTGCCGGCACTCAAAAAGGATCCCGTCGGGATCCTTTTCTTTGTTTCAGAGGAATGATCAGATGTTCTCCCTGATCAGTCTGATCAGCTCATCGTATTCTTCCGCCGTCAGTGTTTTTCTTCCGGGATTCATTGCAAATACACCGCCCCATTCAAATTCATCGTCCCTGTACTTGGGAACCAGGTGGAAATGCAGATGATGCATGGTATCGCCGTAGGCACCGAAATTGATCTTGTCGGGACGGAACAGCCTGTGAATGCATTCCGCGGTTCTGTTAACATCTTCCATGAACTGGATTCTGTCTTCCTTTGAAAGATCGGTGATATCGTCCACATGCTTTTTGCATGCAACAATCATTCTTCCCCTGTGGCTCTGTTCCTTAAACAGGATAACCTTTGACATCGGCAGTTCGCAGATCTTGATTCCGAATGCATCGAGCAGCGCGCCTTCGGCGCAGTATGAGCAGTCTTCATGAAGCATAATTGTATTTTTCTCCTTTTTACACAACCATTTTACTGTTATCCGGCGTATTCCGGCATGATAATTTCAGCAATTTATGCAACGCTGACTTCTCCGGCAAGCACCTTCTTATAATCCTCAAGATTCTTCTCAAGCAGATGCGGCGTATCCAGACCGTAGGGACATCTGGACGCACACTGATAGCAGTGCAGGCACTGATCGATCTTCATCATCTCTGCCTGATTTTCCTCACTCAGCCATGCCGCGGAAGGAGCCCTTCTCAAAAGAAGGCTCATTCTTGCACAGTTGTTGATCAGAATGCCAACCGGGCACGGCATGCAGTATCCGCAGCCTCGGCAGAAATCACCGGCCAGTTCCTTCCGTTCCTTTTCAATAAATGCACTGATTTCGGGAGTCAGCTGTACATCTTTGTCCATGTAGGACAGCCATTCCTCCAGCTCACTCATTTTCTGCACACCCCAGATCGGCATCAGGTTGTCAAACTGCGCAGTGAATGCCATGGCAGCCTCCGCATTGGTTATCAGACCTCCGGCAAGGCTCTTCATGCCGATGAAGCCCATATTGCGCTCCCTGCACTTCCTGATCAGATTCAGTTCCTTTTCCCCTGACAGATAGCTGTAGGGGAACTGCAGCGTCTCATACAGACCGGATTCAATCGCCTCTTCGGCAACGCTCAGAATATGCGTCGTAATGCCGATATGGCGGATTTTTCCCTGTTCCCTGAACTCCAGCATTGCTTCATACATGCCGGTTCCGTCACCCGGCTTAAAGCACTGCTCCGCCTGATGGAACTGATAGACATCAACGTAATCCGTCTGAAGCTTTTCCAGGGAAACAGCCAGTTCCTTCCGCAGTTCATCCGGTGTGACCGCATGACTCTTTGTCGTAATATAAATCTTCTCCCGCATGCCGGCAAATGCATTGCCGAGCTTCTCCTCACTGTCCGTATAAGCCCTGGCAGTATCAAAGAAGCGCATGCCTCCTTCATAGGCTCTGCGCAGAATTGCCACAGCCGTCTCCATATCAACTCTCTGAATCGGAAGCGCTCCGAATCCGTTCTGCGGAGCTGTAATGCCGGTACTTCCCAATGTAATTATTTTCGCCATATACCCTTCCTTTCGTTCCGGATATTCCGGATGTATCACACTTCTCCTGCTGTCCCCATTATAGCAGACCGACTGCCACGATATGAACACGAAGAAAAAGGCACAGGTATTTCACCCGTGCCCGCACTGACGCTCAGTCAAGGTCCGCGCCGTTTGAAGCGATTACCTTCTGATACCAGTAAAATGAATCTTTTTTGTATCTGGCGAATGTTCCGTTTCCGAAGTCGTCGGAATCAACATAAATGAATCCGTACCGTTTTGCCATCTCGCCTGTGGATGCAGAGACAAGGTCTATGCATCCCCACATCGTATAGCCCATCAGGTCAACACCTTCTTCAACGGCTTCCTTCATGGCAGCGATATGCTGTCTCAGATATTCGATTCGGTAAGGATCATGCACTGTGCCGTCCGCTTCCGGAACATCCTTTGCACCGAGACCGTTTTCCACGATCATCAGCGGGATCTGATAGCGGCTGTACAGCTCATTCAGCGTAAACCGAAGTCCCTCCGGATCAATCTGCCAGCCCCATTCATTGGCCTGCAGATAGGGATTCTTTGCCCCTCCCAGAAGGTTCCCGGATACGGTGCCGACAGAAGGATCAGCTGTTACACAGTTGGTCTGATAATAGGAGAACGAAAAGAAGTCAACCGTTCCCTCCTTCAGGGCAATTCTGTCTTCCTCCGTGATGTTCAGACAGATATTGTTGTCTTTCCAGAATTTCTCCGCAAAATACGGATAGCTTCCCCTGACCTGAACATCTCCGCAGTAGTACTGCATTTCCCGCCAGTTCTTCTGATACAGGAGCATATCCTGCGGACTGCATGTCAGAGGATAAACCGGCATCATCGCAATCATGTTTCCGATTTTGAAATCCGGATTGACGGCATGCCCCGCCTTAACGGCAAGCGCACTTGCCACAAGCTGATGATGCAGGCCCTGATAACGCAGGTTAACATCATCTTTCTGATCCAGGAAATTCCGTGTTCCCTCATTCCGGATGCCGAGAGACATATAGTTTCCCAGAGGCAGGCAGCCGCAGTTGATCTCATTGAAGGTCAGCCAGTACCTGACATCATCCTTAAAATATCTGAATACCGCTTCCGCATAGCGCAGGAACAGACCGATAACTCTTCTGTCTGCCCAGCCGTTGTATTTTTCCGTCAGGGCAAGCGGCATTTCATAATGGGAGAGCGTGACGACCGGTTCGATATGGTTCTCCCTGAGCTTTGCAAATACTCTCTTGTAGAATGCCAGACCTTCTTCATTCGGTTCCTCTTCCTCGCCGGTCGGGAAAATTCTTGTCCAGGCAATTGACATGCGGTAGCTGCGGAATCCCATTTCCCCCATCAGCCTGATATCCTCTTCATAATGATGATAGAAATCACTGGCAGTCCGGTTCGGATAATAGCATCCCTCCTCATCCGCCCGGGAAATGATTCTCGGACTGCTGTGGGTGCCGTTTGTCAGCATGTCGGCGATGCTCAGGCCTTTTCCGCCCTCGTTATATCCGCCTTCCACCTGATTGGCGGCTGTTGCGCCGCCCCATAAAAAGTCTTTTGAAAATGGCATAACTCCTCCTTGCTGCCCGAACAGGCAGAGTGTGCTGCAGTTAATTACTGATTGTCTTTGTAAAGAATCCAGGTTGCCGCAAATGTCACTGCCATGCCGATGACTGTGGCAATAATCATGAAGATCAGGTTGCTGGGTCTAGATGCTGAGACAAACAGCGGCAGGGCAATAATCGAAGATGCACCGGCAAACGCCTGAATGGCACACTTGAAGATACCTGCCACAAGACCGCCGACTGCGGAACCGATCATAGCGCCGTAAAGCGGTGTCTTATATTTGAAGTTTACTGCATACATTGCAGGTTCGGTAACACCCGCCACGATTGCCGTCACGGCTGTGGAGCCGGCTGTGGACTTCAGATCGGCGCTCTTTGTCTTGAGGGCAACTGCCAGGGAGGCAACACCCTGGTTGATATTGGAGATGATCAGGGCAGGGAAGAAAATCGGTTCATATCCGATGGAGGGATCAGTAAGCATCTGAAGCAGATACGGCACAAATGCACCGTGCATGCCGGTCATGATGACAAACGGCATGATTGCGGCAAACAGAGATACACCGATGAAGCCGATTGTATTGTAGAGCCAGAGAATGAATGCGCTGAGGTACTGGCCGAGGAACGAGCCGATCGGGCCGAGCAGGCAGTATGCCAGCGGCACCATGACCAGAATCGTGCATAAAGGTTCAATGACGGATCTTAAAACTTCCGGTGATTTTCTGGCAAAGAATCTTTCGATCGGTGCCATCACTGCACAGCACAGGATGACCGGAATAATTGTGCTGGAATAGGAATTGCTGTAAACAGGAATGCCGAGGAAATTGAATCCGCTTCCCGACGCAAATGCAGGATATACCAGCATGCCGCCCATAACCATGCCGAGGCCCATGTTCGCACCGAATTTCTTTGCGGCGAAGGCACCGACGATGATCGGCAGGAAGTAGAAGCCGGCGTCACCGGCGAAGTTCAGAAGCTGATAGAAGCCGCTGTCTGCCGGTACATGAAGCATATCCATGAAGATCAGGATGACCTTGATCATACCGCAGCCGATCAGGGCCGGAATGACCGGTGTCAGTGAACCGGAAATGCTGTCAAATACCTTGTTTACGATTCCCTTGAATCCCTTTTCTGCAGGAGCCGCATCAAGATTTTCATCAATTGCGCTTTCCATCGCAAGGCCGTTTTTCTCACAGATCTGCTTATAAACATCACCGACAGCCTGGCCGATGATAACCTGCAGCTGTCCGTTCTGCCACTGCGAGCCCAGAACGCCCGGAAGCTTTTCAACTTCCTCCTTTAAAACCTTCTTCTGATCTTTAACATTGAAGCGAAGTCTTGTAACACAGTGTGTAAAGAAGCTGATATTGTCTTTTCCGCCGACAAGATCAATGATTCTGTCAGCGATTGCGTCATAATTTGCTGCCATATTATTTTCCTTTCTGTTAATGATGATTTTGTTTCTGACAATCCTGACTGTTTCCACCCACGGCTCTTCTCTGAGCCTTTCGGTGTCGATCAGTCCGATGTCCTTGACAATAACGAAAACAGCTCCGTCTTTTTCATATAAAGAGGAAACATTGGAATTATCTGAAAAATATTTTTCGGCTTCGGTAATCAAATCAATGCCTCTCTATTTCAGTAAACGGTTGATATGAAGCATCAGATAAAGCGTTTCATCGTTATTGCAGTTGTATCCCCACGTATTTTTGAAGTAGTTTGTGATCCTGAATGCACACTGATAGATATCAGGATATTCCTTTGCCAGTGTTTTCAGCATCATGCTGTTTTTAACTTCGGATTCCTCATCTGATTCAAAGCGTCTGATCAGATACATCAGATGCTTGACATAGCGGGAGTATTCATAGCTTTCTTTCTCCATCTTCATGTTCATGCATTCCTCAATGATCCTGTCTACACCGGCAATAATCCTGGAGTCGCGGACAACCTTTGTGGAATCTACATTTCCTTTTTCATTGTTGATGATATGAAGAGCTATGTTGACGGCCTCACTCTCCGGAAGAAGAATGCCTGTTTTCTCATACAGATAAGCCAGTGCCTTTTCCGCACATTGAAATTCCTTCGGATAAAGGTACCGGATATCATATGAAATTGCCATCGTCAGATCTATACCGTTTCTGAGTCTTTCGACTGCAAAGTTAAGATGATCCGCCAGAGTAAAAGGAAAATTCGGATTGAGCTCGGTATCCAGTTCCTCCTCAGTCAGATCGGCAATTCCGGCTGATGCCTGCACGATCTCAACAGGAATGTTTTCTATCACGTTTCTGTGCTGCACATCAACGTCATAGAAAGTTCTGTCAATCACAGAGAGATCTTCAAGTTCGTACGGTACGGGAGGAAATCCTATGCCTTTTCCTAATACCACGACTTCTCTGCCCAGAGAGTCCAGTGCGATCGCCGCCGATGTATTAATTTTCTTTATGATTTTCACGGTCTTCCCCCTTTCCAGATAAAAACGGAAGTGCTGCTCAACAAAAAGATTCATGTATGAGTAGCGCTTCCGAAGAATATCACCTGTACAAACTTTTTAATGAGGATGCCGCCTTTTTCAAGTAACGTTCCTACTGTTCTAATATTACCTTTTTTTACGTTCCTGTCAACCAAATATGGCATTTTATGTCAGATTCTGATCAGGAGTGTATTGATGCCGGCATTGTTCTGATAGAAGACTTCCTCGGTCATCCTGACAATCATGCGGATGCCGATATTCTTTGTGACATCATCCGGCGTAAACTGCTTCAGACGTTCCATCGGATCAAAGGATTTACAGTCGTCGCGCAGTCTGATGGTAACCTTGCCTTCCTTGATGACAATACGCACGTCGACACTGTGCTCTTTGCTGTCTTTTTCAAAACCGTGCTGGACGACATTGCCGGCCATTTCCTCAACCGCGAGTCCTGACAGAAGTGCAGTCTTTTCGGCAATCTTTCCGGCTCTGCAGAAATCGACGACCTTCTCGGAGATATTGATAACATCCTGCATATCCTTAAGAGCAAACTCCAGACAGTTCTCCGGAGATGCGCCGAACTGCGGGCTCATTCTCAGCCAGTTTTCTGATTTCAGCTTAAGACTGCCGCAGAACTTCCAGACAAAGTATGCTGTTACGCCGAGGCAGATCAGATCACCGGCAGGGAAGGCAAGCCACACACCGTCGGCACCGATCAGGCTGGCAGAGACAGCCGCAATCAGGGCAATCAGAAGATTCTCGGCAAGAGAAAGAATATTGACAAGCTTCGCCTGTCCCTGACACTGATAAGCCCTCATCAGCAGGGCAATAATGATATTGATGACCAGCCAGCACGGGAACAGCAGAAGCATCCTTCTGGAAATATCCCAGGCAGCTTCACCCTTTGTAAAGAACATGGACGGGATCACGGATGAACCGGCCATCAGGAGAGCTACGATGCAGGCAGCCAGAATCACACCCAGCCGCAGTGCATATTCCGCCACAATGACAAAGGACTGCCTGTCTTCCTCGCCGTAATAAATTCCGGCAAGAGCCATAAATGCTCCGGCAGCGCCGAGCGGCACCGCACCGGCAATTGCACAGATGTTGTTCTGTACGTTCATAACGGCAAGTGCAGGATCCCCTGCAACTCTGAGCAGGGTGCCATTGAGAACATATGCCTTGACCGTATTTCCGACCGTGAACATCAGATTCGGCAGGCCGTAGACGGCAGCTGCGGGAAGTTCCCCGAAGCTGAGATTTTTCAGACTGAGATGCACAGCCTTGTTCTGATGCACGAACCCCGCATAAACAATCGCAGCGGAAATCACGTTGCTCAGGGAAGTCGCAATTCCCATTCCCAGCGTGCCCATATGCATAACGACCGCAAAAACAAGATCCAGCACGATATCAAGGACAACCATCGAAACGGATGCCGCATATGAGCGCTTCATATCGTTATTGAGAGGAAGAAAGACCATCATTCCGAACAGAATCTGGCCGGGGATGCCGAGACTGAAACCCAGAATATAATCGGCAAGCAGTCCGTGCAGGATGCCGCCGGCACCGAGCGCAGAGGCAAGGCCGTTTCTGAACAGCAGGCACAGTACAGCCGCAGCCGCGCTGACAGCCGTCAGAAATACGGTTCCCGTCGAAAAGATACTGACGACTTTTTCTCCTTCACCGGTTCCGATGTATTTGCTGCAGAGAATCTGAATTCCCGTAATCAGCACCATTGATATGCCCAGCAGGCTGGCAACCGGGCTGAAAAGACCGATCGCGGCCAGTGCGTCCGTTCCCAGGAAGCGGCTGGTAATCAGACTGTCAATAAACGTATTTACAGCCACAATAACAATACCGAATATCTGCAGCGGCAGAAGTCTCAGGAATGCTTCCCGGACGACATACCCCGCCTGGTCTTTCTTAATTCTTGCCATATTTCTTCTCCTGTTGCATTATGAGAGCCATTGAAAGATCAATGGCTCTATCAATTTAATCTCTGTTGCACAAACTGTAAAACAGTGATTCCGTTACCGCAGAACTTCTTCCGGCAGTTCCAGATGACCTTCATGACTGATCATATATCCTGCCGTATCGTTGGCAAACTCAACACATTCCTTCAGCGGTCTTCCTTCATGATACGCATGCAGGAAGGCACCGTTGAACACATCGCCTGCACCTACCGAACAGATCACTTTCACCGGCTTTACTTCCACGGTTTCCTCGCTGTCACCGTCAAAAATCGTCACCGGCAGACTGCCGTTTCTGGCAATTACGATATGCCCCTTTTCAGCAATGGACTTCGCAGCATCATGCAGGTCGGATATGCCTGTGACAGGAGCGAATTCCTCGGCGCCGGAACCCAGAACAATATCTGCCGCACTGATCATTCTGTCATATGCTTTCTTTCTCTCTGCATTCATGCCGTAGTGTTCCGCTCTGACATTCAGATCAAACACGAACACGGATCCGTTCTGCTTCATCCGCTCCGCAAACGTGCATACGGCATCCATGCTTACGGGATCGTTGTTCATTGTCATTCCGCCGACAAATACCAGGCAGGGCTCCTCATAGACAGATTCCCTGAAGCTTTCCTTTGAAAATGTCGGATAATCACTTCCCGGAGGGAGCCAGGAAAACATTGTCCGCTCTCCGTCACGGTCAAGGACGGCGATACAGATCTGGGCGGAACGCGGTCCCGTTACCGAAAGTGACATATCAACGCCGCGGCGTATCATCTCATCCTTCAGGAAAGTTCCGATCCTGTCAGAGCAGAGATCCGTAATGAAATACGGATGGTCATTCATCCGTCCGAGCACCGAAGCCGTATTGCCGGCTGTTCCCCCGTGCCTGAATTCCACGGATGCGCTTTTCACTTCACCCGTTCTGATCTTTTCGATATTGGTGCGTGTTTCTCCGTACGGTATGATCAGATCACCGCAGAGATCGCCGATACATAAAATTCTCATAAATCCGCTGCCTTTGCGGAAAGGCCATGCCTTTCATGCATGTATTCCGCTCAAATAAAATTCAGTATATTTCTTCATGCCTGATCAGCAGCAGCTGCTGATCAGTTCCCTGAGAAGTCCGTAACAGAAGTCAAATGATTCCAGATTCAGTTTTTCATCCGGTGTATGTTCCCCGGTGGCGATGGGGCCGAACGTGATGATATCCATCTCTTTGTCCATGCCTGCGAATACGCCGCATTCAAGACCGCCGTGCGCCGCATGACATTCCATATTCAGACCGTGTGCGTTCAACACACTTTCCAGTTTGCTGCGCAGAGGTGATTCCTCACGGAATGCCCATCCGTAGTAGCGGTCATGGATATTAACCGAAATATTCAGAAGCTGTCCCAGAGTCTGCAGCTGTTCGATCAGAATATCCGTATGGCTGGCTATTGCGCTTCTGATCAGGTCCTCCATAATGATTTTTCCGTCTTCCGTCACGACTGCACCGACATTCAGTGAGGAAGCTGTCAGATCCTTTACCGTCATGGATTTGTGCTGGAATCCGTTCGGCATCAGGAACAGGTAATTCAGGACATTGTCCGATACGGAACGCACAATCTTTTTGTCCGAAGCACTTTCCTCCACTGTGATGAAGAAACTGTCGCTTCCGCGGAGTTCCTCACAGATTTCCGCTTCGCTTTTCCTGAAGCTTTCCATCAGTTTTTCATACGGTGAAGAGGAAGCGAAAACCACATCCGCCTCACGGGGAATTGCGTTGAATTTCAGACCTCCGGTAAAGCTGACAAGCCGGATATCCAGTCCCTTCAGCTGTGCCTCCTTCAGGATGCGGGCAGCCAGGATATTTGAATTGCCGCGCTCAAGATGAATGCATCCGCCGGAATGTCCGCCCTGCAGTCCTCTGACGCCGAGCACCCATACCGGATCGGTGTTTTCTTCATATTCGATTTCCGCAGTGATCTGCGCACGTGCGCCGCCGGCTGAGGAAACGCATGTATTATTCACACCGCCGCCGTCAAGATTGATCAGTCTTCTGCCGTGCAGATCCTCTTTTTTCAGTTCAAATGCACCGAGGAGTCCGATCTCCTCCATTGTCGTAAAGATGCACTGCAGGGCAGGATGCTTCAGACTGTCGTCCTCCAGCACAGCGAGCATATATGCACAGCCGTAACCGTCATCAGATCCGAGGGTTGTTCCTCTTGCATGAAGCCATCCCTCTTCATCCACATAAAGGTCCAGCGGATCTTTAGTAAAGTCATGAACAGTGTCCTTGTTTTTCTCACAGACTACATCCATATGTGCCTGCATCATCAGTACGGGTGCGTCTTCGCATCCCGGGGAAGCCGGTTTGTCGACGATCACATTCCATACATGATCCTGTTTGCAGGAAAGCCCGTGTTCTTTTGCAAAAGATACCACAAAGTCACTGACAGCCTTTTCGTTGCGGGAACCGCGGGGAATACGGGAGATTTCATTAAACCAGTAATTCTGTCGTTTGCTCAGATCAAATTCCATTAAATGACCCTCCTCAATTTATACATTTCATTATATCCCAAGTTTATGCCGGCCGCCTTTCGGATATCTCTGCTGCGGATACGGCCCGAAACATGTGTTAGCATTGACTAACCTCATTCTGCGTGGTTTTATAGTGTCACTGACAAAGGCATCAGGTCCCGTATTACGTACGCCGGGATTTTATTTTGGAGAACACATGACATATACGGTATTGATTATCAACAGCATTCTGCTCGGAATCGGTCTTGCAATGGACGCTTTTTCGGTATCCATGGCAAACGGTCTGAATGAGCCGGATATGTCCGCTTCCAAGTTTTTTGCGATTGCCGGAACGTTCGCCGCGTTTCAGGCTGCGATGCCGATGATCGGCTGGTTCTGCGTTCACACCATCGCGGAAGCATTCAGCGCATTTCAGAAATTCATTCCCTGGACAGCACTGATCCTGCTGGTATTCATCGGCGGAAAAATGATTCTTGAATCCGGAAAGGCATCCGGGTCCGGAGATGCGGCAAACGCAAACGATCTGTTCATTCAGGGCATTGCGACAAGCATCGACGCACTTTCCGTGGGATTTACTATTGCCGGATATGACTGGAAGGCTGCACTCGCCGCCTCCCTGATCATCGGTGCCGTCACATTCGCAATCTGTTCCGCCGGAATAGCCATCGGCAGAAAATTCGGCATGAAGCTTGCCGGAAACGCATCTCTTGCCGGCGGCATGATTCTGATCCTGATCGGTCTGGAAATCTTTATAACCGGCGTCTTCTGAAATGCCTTTGCTGTATAATTTTCGTGGAGCGAGACTGCAGCATGAAGAAATATCTGAAAATCATACTGATTTTTCTGTTCGCTGTGACAGGAGCGTACCTGGCTTTAACCGCCGGCACAGTCCTCACTGTTCATGAACAGTCCGTCACTGCCCTCGTCGGTGAAGAAATACAGCTTCCCGGATATACTGCGTCCCTGTTTTCGAGGGACATGAACGACGCAGTTTCGGTTGCCGATCCGACAGACAAAGATCATACCGGCACATATACCGTAACTTACCGGCTTTCCTGGCACGGCATTCCCCTGCGGACGGTCCGTATTCCGGTAACGGTCAGGGACGTGGATGCTCCGGTCATTGAAACAGACACCGGAGGTGTTCTGTTTGTAAAAACCGGTGAGCCGGCTGATCTTTCAGCCTTCAGGGTTTCGGACAATTACGATGCACCGGAAAATATCAGCCTGACGGTCAGCGGTGATTATGACCTGAACACCGAAGGACGGTACAATGTGCGCATTACGGCTGCCGATACCGGCGGGAATACTGCGGAAAAGCATCTGGTCCTTGCCGTCGGCGATATCAGCGAAAGTGATTTTGCGCCGGGCGTGTTTGATCTGTATGCCTATGATCATTCCGGCGTATGCTTTTCCGGACTGGCCGAACCTGCGGATGACGGAATGTTTGACCGGATTTATTTTGTCGGTGACAGCAATTTTGTAAACATGGCGAAATACAAGGCTGTGAATCCTCAGCGTGTTCTGGCCAGACATGCCATGTCACCCGGAACATTTGATCTTCCGGTTATTTACGGCAATGTTCAGACTGACAGGTCAGCACTGCAGATCATCAGCGAAATTCAGCCGGAATACTGCATTGTCGGTATGGGGCTGTCCGAAGCCGGAAACAGAAATCCGCTGGTTCTGGCAGACGCCTATGAGCAGTGCATGATCCGCCTGCAGGAAGCCTGTCCGGATACGACATTTGTCATCAGTTCTCTTTTCCCGGTAATTAAGGGTCAGGGAAAGGCACCGGCTTCACAGACTGAAATCAACCGCATCAACTACTGCCTGATGAAAATGTGTGAGCGCATTCATATGAATATGATATATAATTCAGAGTGGCTGACAGATTCTGAAGGATACGCTGAAAAAGACTACTTCCTGAATGACGGATTTCATCTGAAGGCAGGATACTTCAGCATTTACACAGACTGTATCAGATATACATTTCATTTCCCGGAGTGATCAAATTATGAGAAAACAATTGCTGGCATTCATTACCGCTGCTGCCCTGCTTGCAGGCTGCGGCTCAAAAGAACAGAATACGGTTCCCGAAAAGGCGGCTGCTGACATACAGGTGTCCGCTTCTTCCATCGCCGACTCCCTGCTTGAGCAGTTCACCGGAAAAATGGAGCCGGAGGACAGGGAACTCCTTGTAAAGCTGATGAATCTTGATCCCGAAACTGTCGTTGACGCAATAGGCTATTATGATCCGGAAGCTCCCGAAAAGATGATGATCATCGTGGAATCAGCGGATGAAAATGCGGCACTGGACAATACGGAAAAAATGGAATACTACCTGAATACGGTTAAGGATGCCGCATCAATGTATTCACCCGAACAGGTTCAGATTCTGGAAGATGCATATATCACAACCAGGGGCAGCTACAGCGTCCTGATCACAAGTGAAGATCAGAACGCCGCAAAAAAAGCTGTTGCTTCCCAGCTGAATTAACAAGATCCCGAGCCTGCCGTGCAGGCTTTTTTCATTCCCAGAGAATGTTTACATCCGATTTATATATGATAAAATATAATCTTGTAAAACAAGGTGTAAAATATGAACGAAGAACAGAAAGAATCACTGAGACTGGACAGGCAGCTGTGTTTTCCTTTATACGCAGCCGCAAGAAAGATCACAAATCTCTATACCCCGTATCTTAAGCCGCTCGGCATCACATATACGCAGTACATCGTCTTTCTTGTGCTGTGGGAAAATGACGGCATTACGGTCGGAGAACTGGGCAGAAGGCTTTATCTTGACAACGGAACGCTGACGCCGCTGCTGAAGAAAATGGAAACCGCCGGGTATATTACCCGCACCCGCAGCAGAGAAGATGAACGGGTCGTTGTAATCTGCCTTACCGGTGCAGGCAGACAGATGTATGAAAAATGCAGTGATATTCCGAAATGCATCGGGTCCTGCATTACACTGAGTGAAGCTGAAGCACAGACGCTTTATCAGGTGCTCTACAAAATACTGTTAACGGAGGATGAAATATGAGTGAAAATATTGAAGTACGCACTTCCATGGAAGACAGAAGCAGAATTATTGTCCGCACCAGTATGATCGGCATTGCGGCCAATATTCTTCTTGCCGGCTTTAAAGCTGCCGTCGGCGTAATTTCAGGATCGATCGCTGTCGTCCTGGATGCCGTAAACAATCTCAGCGATGCCCTGTCCTCGGTCATTACGATCGTCGGCACAAAACTCGCGGAAAAACTGCCGGACAAAAAACATCCGCTCGGCTACGGAAGAATTGAATTTCTCAGTGCCATGATCGTTTCCGCCATCGTTCTCTATGCCGGAATTACTTCACTGACGGAATCCGTCAAAAAGATCATCCATCCGGAAGCTGCAGATTATTCAACTGCCGCGCTGATCATCATCGCCGCTGCAGTCGTCGTGAAATACCTGCTCGGAAGATATGTCAAGGCAGCCGGGGAGCGGGTCAACAGCGGATCACTGATCGCATCCGGCGCCGATGCAATGAATGACTCTGTCATTTCCCTGTCCGTTTTCATCTCTGCGGTGATCTATCTGCTTTTCCATCTTTCACTGGAGGCTTATGTCGGCGTCGTCATCGCTGTAATGATCATAAGAAGCGGTCTGGAAATGCTCACGGACACACTGGATGAAATACTCGGCAGACGGATCTCGGGAGAACTGTCCCGTCAGATCAAGCAGACTGTCTCGGAAGACAGGGAAGTACAGGGTGCATATGACCTGATTCTGCACAGCTACGGTCCGGACAGATATGTCGGATCCGTGCATGTCGAAGTGCGCGACAGCATGAAGGCGCCCGAAATAGACAGAATGATCCGCAGAATCACCAAGAACGTCTATCTGAAGCACAAGGTGATTATTGAAGGCATTACGATTTATTCACAGAACTCTGACGATCCCGAAGCTGTCCGCATGAAGGAAAAAATCACCGACTATGTCATGAGTCAGGAAGGCCTGCTTCAGATGCACGGCTTCTACGCAGACACCGCGGAAAAGTCGATCATATTTGATATCATCATCGACTTCGACCATGACAGGGATGCCATCTACCAGCGGATCAAAGAACAGATTCAGCAGATGTATCCCGGCTATACAGTCATCATTTCGCTTGACGCAAATATCTCTGATTAATTACAGCCTCAGCCGGTGCACGCACCGGCTTTTCATTTGCCCAGGCAAAGAAAAAGCCATCTTTTCAGATGACTTTTCTTCACGGACGATTACTCAAATGAGACTTTGATGCCCGGGCCCATTGTGGACGCAACTGTGCAGTTCTTGATATATGTTCCCTTTACAGCTGACGGCTTGATTTTTACCATCTGGTCATACAGAGCCTTGAAGTTCTGTGCCAGTGCTTCATCAGAGAAGGAGCACTTGCCGATCAGAACGTTGACGTTTCCGTCTCTGTCTGTACGGTATGTAACTTTACCCTTCTTGATTTCATCAAGAGCCTGAGCGACATTCATTGTGACAGTTCCTGTCTTGGGGTTCGGCATGAGGCCTTTCGGACCCAGGAGTTTACCGAGCTTACCAAGCTGACCCATCATATCCGGTGTGGCTACGATTACATCGAATCCGAACCAGCCGCCTTTGATCTGTTCGAGCATATCTGCTCCGCCGACGAAATCTGCGCCTGCTGCTTTAGCTTCCTCAACCTTGGCACCCTGTGTGATAACGAGAACAGTTCTTGTCTTACCTGTTCCGTTAGGGAGAACCATAGCACCGCGGATGTTCTGATCTGCCTGACGCGGATCAATGTTCAGATGGAAGCATGCTTCTACTGATGCATCGAACTTAGCGGGATTTGTCTTCTTAGCAAGAGCTACTGCTTCCTGATAAGAATATGCTCTGGAGTTGTCAATCAGAGCAGCTGCTGCTTTATACTTTTTACCTGCCATGATTATTTACCCTCCCAGCCTTCGATTGTGATGCCCATGTTGCGGGCAGTTCCGGCAACGATTCTCATCGCTGCTTCAACGTCGTTTGCGTTGAGATCCGGCATCTTGTACTCAGCGATTTCTCTCAGCTGAGCTTCAGTAATCTTGCCGGCCTTGACTGTTTTAGGTGTGCCGGAAGCTTTCTGAATGCCTGCTGCCTTCTTGAGAAGTACAGCAGCCGGTGTTGTCTTGATAACGAAATCAAAACTCTTGTCTTCATACGCTGTGATAATAACAGGAACGATGTCGCCTTTGCGGTCCTTTGTCTTGTCATTGAACTCAGTGCAGAATTTCGGCATGTTAATGCCGGCAGATGCCAGTGCAGGTCCCGGTTTTGCGCCGCCTGCAGGGAACTGAAGCTTGCAGATTTTCGCAACTTTCTTCTTTGCCATGTGGTTTACCTCCTTATTCAGAATGAAAGTCCACATGCAGTGGTCAAACGGATGTATTGCCTCATCCTCCCACGCATATGTGCACAATAAAAATGTGTGCCTTGTTATTCTATCTTATGCGCGGCTTAAAATCAATGAAAATATGACCGCTCGGTTTATTTTTTTCAGTGCCTGTGCTATCTTATGCCCAAAGGAGAAAACATGGACCCAGTACAAATCGTCCTTGTCAGTGATAACCACGGCCGGATACAGCCGCTGCAGTATCTGAGGACCGCCTGGCCCGATGCAGGATACTATCTGAACTGCGGAGATGTATGTGTTCCCGAAGTGTATGCCGAAGGATTCGCATGTGTCAAAGGCAATATGGACAACGCATTCGAGTATCCCATGTCAATGGAAATTGAAATCGGAAAGCACCGTATCCTTGTCGTCCACGGCCACCGTCATCTGTTCCGGTACAACGACTATTCATTCCTGTGTGAAACAGCCCGCCGGAAAGAATGCGACACCGTGTTTTTCGGGCATCTGCACAGATACATCGATACAGAAATTAACGGAATCAGACTTCTGAATCCGGGATCGATCCGCTCCAACAGAGACGGAACACCCCCTTCCTATATGATTGTTACGGTCACAGATGATGCAGTCACTGCCGAAAGGCACAACTATTCCCAGGAACGATAAATAACACTGCCGTGCAGTGTTATTTATTTTCCAGAGCCTTCAGCGTTTTTTCCCGCTCCTTCATTCCGTTTTCATGAATCTTCACGATACTGCCCAGGGAAGACAGCAGGATTTTGTTTGTCTGATGAAAAACCTCGGGATCGACGTCATCCGGTCCCCCGGTCAGGCCCAGCGCCAGCATCATCCGTTCCTTCCAGAGCGGAAAAACATTTGTACTGAGATTTCTCAGGTTTTCCGACATCACGGCATCACTGTTCTGCACAGCCCTGACCTGCATGCACATCTGCACAGGCAGTTCCCTGGATACACTCAGGTCATACAGTTTTCTTTCCAGCCTGTCGCAGCCGTCCCTGAAATCCGCTGCCGCGAGCGTATCCTGACGGAGCGAGGACGCTTCTGCTTCCCTGACCATCCGCGGAAGCGTGACTTCCCTGCTGACCTTGAGACACTTTTTCCCGGCAAGGATGTACATATCAAATTCCCTGACAATATTCAGGATGGAGGCATATGTTCTGTCGAGCATGGTGATATGCCGCAGCAGGGAACTTCTGTGAAGTTCGATTCTTCTTGCGGCTTCCCTGACTTTTGACTCCGCCCTGTCATACAGCGACCGGAATGATTTCTTCAGCTGTGCTTTCCTGTCATAATCGGAATCAAATTTCTTCAGGGCTTCGATCAGCCTGTTCAGGTCCTCCGCAATTTCGGACAGATCATTGGACGGTACGGACCGCAGTCCCGAATCAGTGAAATCACTGATTTTTTTCTGTGCGGCAGACCCGTACTGCAGAATCATGACGGTGTTGGCGGGGTTGATCCGCTCTGCGAATTTTTCCGCGTATGCCCGTTCCTCATCACTGAGTCTGGTCAGAAACGGTCCGCCGTCTTCCTCTTCAAGTTCAAGTTCGATCTTTTCTTCAGTCATAACAGCCTCATTCAAGGTTCGAAATATGCGGCATAACATCATCGGGAATCAGACACTTGTACGTTTCCCCGCCGAGTCTTTCCCTGAATTCAGCTTTGGCCGCTTCAATCTTTTCGGGATGTTCCAGAAGATCCTCCGCAGCTGCAGCCATCACTTCCCCGGCCTTCAGCATGCCTTTGTGCGCGGCGGAGGACTTGCCCTGCGCCACCCACTGCCATGAATGGGCACCGGCACCGATGGAGAAGCAGGCAGTATTGATCTGCACCGTGGGAACCACCCACGAAACGTCACCCACATCAGTGGAACCCATCTCCGGATTGTCATTGTGTTCCCTGGGAAGCAGGAAATCACTGACCGGCCTTTCAACCGCGTTCCTTCTGATTTCCTCTTTCATCGTTTCCGTCTTCGGCAGGTCACTGAGAATATTTTTCACGGAATAAGTATCCTTGAAGCTCTGCAGGTACTGCAGTTCCTCCTCCGTATACTGCGGCACGCCGCATTTTTCAAACGCATCATAGAGGACGTCCTCGAGAACAAAATTGTTGATTGTATTGCTCAGACCTTCATCAAACACAACTTCAACCGTGGTCCCTGTCATCAGTGCCGCACCTTTGGCACAGTTGATGACACGGTCCGTCAGCTCCAGACATTCGGGATTGTTTTTGCTTCTGACAAAATACTTCAGAACAGCTTCCGACTGGACTACGTTCGGTGCTTTTCCGCCGACGTTCAGATAAGCATAATGAATACGGTCCGTATCGAGCATATGCTCACGCAGATAATTGACGCCGACATTTGTCAGTTCCGCCGCATCAAGAGCACTTCTGCCCAGATGCGGTGAACCTGCCGCATGAGCGGATACGCCGTGAAATTTAAAGAACAGTGAAATACAGGACTGGGATGATCCGGTCACGACTCTGTTCCATACATCCGGGTGCCAGGTAATGGCTGCGTCCGTATCACTGAAGAATCCGTCTCTTGCAAGATATGCCTTGCCGCTGCCGCTTTCCTCGGCGGGACAGCCGACAAGCCTTACCGTTCCTTCCCTTCCCGTACGCTCGAGATATTCCTTTACCTCAACGGCAGCCGCAATCGCACCGGCGCCGAGCAGCTCATGTCCGCATCCGTGCCCGGTGTCTTCCGCGTTTGTGATCGGACAGAACTCCCTGACATCTGCCTGCTGGTTCATTCCGTACAGGGCGTCATATTCCGCGAGAAAATCAATGACAGGCTTTCCGTGCCCGTAAACAGCGACATATGCCGTCGGCATATGGGCAATTCCTTCTGTTACTTCAAAACCGTTGTTTTTTAATACTCTGATCATTGCTTCGCAGGATTTATATTCCGTAAATCCTGTTTCTGCATAACCCCAGATCTCGTCAGAAAGACCGCACAGTTCCTTTACATCCATTTTTCTTCTCCTCTCATTCCGTTTTTATTGTCCCTGCATATTTCAGAAACAGCGGTTCAGCAGTATCCGCCGCCGTTTCGGGTGCCATAAACACCACTGTATAAAGATCCGGGCCGCTTTCCGCCGCCGTCATCAGGTTAACGTATCCCGTATCTTCAGATATATAAACGATATACGATATTTCCCCGCTGCGGATGATTTCTGCCCCGTATTCTTCAGCTTTTCCGGACAGGAGTTCCTCTGCCGTCTGATTTCCTTTCTCCGTCCGTGATATGTTCACGGCACAGCCGGCAAGCGAATACTGAACATACTCTTTGTCCCATGTCTGTTCCATCTCCTGCGGCAGTGAAATGCGGAGATGCTCATAAGAGATTTCCTTCAGCCCGTCATATTCATAAAACCGTACGCTGCGGGCGCAGTCCAGAAGTGTTTCCTTCACTGCTTCATATGTATCCGCCGGGCATACAAGCGACATGTTCCAGTATCCTGATTCACCGGCAAAAAAGGCCATGATCAGCTTCCCGGATGCATCTGCAGTTTCCTTCCACACAAATCCTTCATCCTCTGTCAGCCCCGTTCCGTCTGCGCTGTAGGCCTGCGCAAATTCAAGGGCACCCAGATCATCCCAGCCTGTAATCAGGACCATGGCGTCTCTGGAAATACAGCGCGCCAGAATTGCCTCCCCGCCGCTGCCTTCCGCGTAAAAGTCATAGCTGTCGGGCTGGCCGGATGTATCCTTTGCCGTAAAAGATTCAGGCAGAAGTATGGTCATTCCTCTGCCGCTGTCGGTCCGCTGTTCATCTTTCTCATCAGGCATCTCTGTCTTTTCGGGTTCGGCTGACTGCTGAATCACAGGTTCAGCAGTCTGCGCGGATGCTGTTTCCTGCACAGGTGCACTTTCTGCATGACAGCCGGCAAGCATAAATGCC
>JAILGV010000116.1 GCA_024696355.1 Solobacterium sp. | reverse complement strand
TCTGGTGCAGGGATGAAAAGAACATTGCGGTTCTGAATGATCTGATGACGCAGATCAATGTGCAGAAGACGGAAAACAGGGAAGTATCGGCCAGACTTGCCGGCATGAGCTTTGTGGTTACCGGAGATGTCCATCATTATAAAAACAGAAATGAACTCAAGGCTTATATTGAATCGCAGGGCGGAAAAGTAACGGGTTCCGTATCGGGAAGCACGGCATTTCTGATCAATAATGACATCAATTCTGCTTCATCGAAGAATCAGAAGGCCAAGGCACTGAATATTCCGATTATTTCGGAAGATGAATTTATTGAAAGATTTACCGATAAAGATTAAAGTTAATAATACATGTGTACTGCTTAGTGGAAAAATCTGCACGAAACATGTACAATATTGCAGGAAGCAATTATGGCAACGAAAAAGAAGACTACGGTAAAAAGGAAAAAAACGGGAAAAAACAGGAATACCGGTGCCAAGGTAATTTTCTGGCTGGCATTTGTACTGTTTATTACGCCGTTTGCGGTGCTTGGCTGGATTCTGGTATCTGCGGCAATGGATACAAACTCACCGATTATCGGAAGCCGGTATGACGGAGATCTTGATCCTGCGATTACCAAGAGTGATCTTGATACGATCGAGAAAAACGTCAGGGGAATGACCGGCGTACAGGCTGCGGAAGTGAATCTGGCAACCGGAACACTGCGTGTTTACGCAGATATTACGGACAGCGCGAGTGCCGAAGAAGCAAAGTCCATGGCTGATCAGGTATACAGAAGCGTAATTCAGGTACTGCCGGTTGATCCGTATTTCACGCAGGCCGGCGGAAAGAAAATGTATGATCTGGAGGTCCATGTATACAACAGTGACAAGAATACCGAAGACGATTCGTTTATCTATGTCATTGAGACAAGGAACTCATCTATGGCGGAACCGGTTGTTCAGCTGGTAAGCGAACCGGTTGATGCGGAACTGGCTGAACAGCTCAGACAGGCTGTTGAAAACCGGCTGCATCCTACACCTACACCGACTGCGGAAAGTGAAATGGAAGTCGGCGGAGAAGAAACGGCTCAGGGATAAAGACATGCATGATGCATGTCTTTTTAAAGGGAAAATTATGAAAAAGAATGATATCTGGCAGGGTGTCTGTGACGGCTATACATATGACGGAGAGGGTGTCGTAAGGCTTGACGGCATTGTTTTCTTCGTGAAGGGTCTGCTCGAAGGCGAGGAAGCGGAACTCGGCATTACGGCAATGAAAAAGAACTACGGCTATGCCCGTATCGTTAAGCTTCTGAAGGAAAGCAGCCACCGTGTGAAGCCTGCCTGCAGCAGCTACAGGCTGTGCGGCGGATGTCAGCTGATGCATATGGATTATGAAACACAGAAGCAGTTCAAGCGCGACAAGGTGAAAAACCTGTTCCTTCAGAATGCGCATCTCGACGTGGATGTAAATCCCGTTCTGACGGATGAGGAGCATCTGCGTGCCTACCGCAATAAAGTGCAGGTTCCGGTACAGTTCAATAACGGAAAGACCGAGATGGGATTCTATCAGAACCATACGAACAGGATCATTGAATATGACAGATGCTGCGTGCAGACAGATCTTTCCAATGACATTGTCAGATCAATGAAGGGTTGGCTTCAGAATCTCGGCTGCACATCATCCTTCCGTCATGTACTGATCAAGCATGCCCACCGCACCGGGCAGGTGATGGTCTGCATGATTGTCAGGGAATACCCGTTCAGAAATTCTGAAGTGCTTGTTCAGAAACTGAAGGATGCGTATCCGCAGATCAGAAGCATCCAGTGCATTGTCAACCGCAGGGAAGACAATGTCATACTTGACGGCAGGGAAATTCAGATATTCGGCGACGGATATATCGAGGAAACGCTTCTGGGAAGAACGTTCAGAATCTCGGCAAGATCCTTTTACCAGATTAATCCGTATGCTACGGAACTTCTGTATTCAAAAGCACTGGAATACGCTGATATCAAAAGCGGTGACACCGTAATTGACCTGTACTGCGGCACGGGAACGATCGGTATCCTGGCATCCGCAAAAGCCGGACGGGTATTCGGTATTGAAATTGTCGATGATGCGGTAAAAGATGCCCGCATCAACGCTCAGATCAATCATGCAGACAATATTGAATTCTTTACTGCAGATGCCCAGCAGGGTGCGGCAAGACTGATAAAGAATAAAATTCACGCAGATGTTGTTATTGTTGATCCGCCGAGAAAAGGATGCTCAAAACAGACACTGGATGCAGTTATTACAATGTCACCGGACAGGCTTGTATATGTCTCCTGTGATCCCGCAACACTGACAAGGGACTGTGCATATCTTGAGGAAAACGGCTATAAGGTCGGAATTGTACAGCCGGTGGATTTGTTCCCGGACACTCTTCACATCGAGACTATAGTGTTGCTACAAAAGTTGAACTCGTAGAAATCCTTTATTTTAAGCACTTTTACGAGCATTTCACCTTCGGTGAGACCGACTGGTCGAAGCGCGGAAAACGCCTCGAAAAGTATGTCCGGGTGGCT
>JAILGV010000148.1 GCA_024696355.1 Solobacterium sp. | reverse complement strand
CGCTGAGCGCCTGACAGCCTGAAAAACATAGTAAAACCAGGAGCCTTGTGCTATGACATTATGTCAATGCATGAGGTTTTTTCTTTATCCTTTCGCCTTGTAATGCATCCGGGAGAACGGAGCCGGATATGGTTATAAAGAAGTTTGATTTTTGCGGCCGGCAGT
This sequence comes from Solobacterium sp., assembly GCA_024696355.1. Lineage (GTDB taxonomy): Bacteria > Bacillota_I > Bacilli_A > Erysipelotrichales > Erysipelotrichaceae > Bulleidia. The sequence continues at coordinate 5,148 of JAILGV010000148.1, read as the reverse complement.
CCGCCCTGCCGGGAAGAACAGCAGAATATACCGAAAGAGTTTTGCCGAAGCGGGATATCCGGCTAAGTGCTGCCTGTAAAAATAGTTTTATTGTTTTTTTCTTAACTCATAAATTGCAAGCGTTTTCACGTTAGTTTAGAATGATATTGACAGAAGTTTGTACAGCAAACTTACAGGAGGAAAGAAAATGAAAAAATCATTCACATCTGCGTTGGCTGCTATGATGGCTCTCAGCATGGCGGCCTGCTCCAACGGCGGTTCCAGTGCTCCGGCAAGCGCAGAACCTGCGGCACCTGCAGCTGAAGGCAATGACAAGATTTCCATTGCGCTGTGTGTCAACGGTACTCTGGGCGACAAGTCCTTCTTCGATTCCGGTAACGAAGGTATGCAGTGGATCGAACGTGACTTTGGCGACAAGGCTGAAACAGAAGTCATCGAATTCTCGTACGATGATACGACATGGCAGTCCAAACTGGAAAATGTATTCATGTCTGAAAGCTACGATATCATTATCGTTGGTACATATGACATGCTGGGCATGACTGTTGAACTGACAGAAGAATACCCGAACCAGAAAGTATGGTTCTATGATGAACAGTGGGACTTTGAAGCCAACCCGAGAGAGAACGTTATCTCACTGCTGTTCAAGCAGAATGAGGGTTCCTACGTTGTAGGTTATATGGCTGCTATGGCTACCAAGACAAATCACATCTCCTTCTGCGGCGGTATGTCCAACACAGTCCTGCTGGACTTCTTTGCCGGTTATGAACAGGGTGCAAAGGCATACAATCCGGATATCGTTGTTGATGAAACCTGGATGGATTCCTTCTCTGATTCCTCTAAGGGTAAAGACGTTGCTTCTTCTTCCTACTCTCAGGGTGTTGATGTAGTATTCGCATGCGGCGGATCTGCCGGTCTGGGTGTATTCGAAGCAGCTCTCGAATATGATGATGTCTATGTAATCGGTGTTGATGGTGACCAGGGTGCGATGTGGGAAGCTGCCGGTGAAAAGGCAAAAGCTGACAAGACTCTGACTTCCATGACAAAGAACGTTAACCAGGGCTTCTATGATACCTTCAAGAAAGAACTCGACGGCACACTGGAATACGGCAAGAACTACAGACTCGGTGTTAACGGCGGTTATGTCGGTGCTGCTGTTACTTCCACAACAAATGCCGCTCTGACAGAAGAACAGCTGAAGGCTGTTGATGACATCAAGGCACAGATCGCTGACGGAACAATTGATGTAGCAACTGCATTCTAATCAGACAAAAGAACAATTAAGTAACAAAAGGTACTGAAGTTGCCTTTGGCCTGGTGCCAAAGGCAACTTTGTTTAAGGGAATGATCATTATGGAAAATTATCTTGTGATGGAGAATGTTACCAAAATCTACAATAACGGTATCATCGCCAATGATAAAGTAAATTTTTCTGCCAGAAAGGGAGAAATCCACGCCATTTGCGGTGAAAACGGCGCCGGCAAGACAACCTTGATGAAGATGCTTTTTGGTATTGAGCAGCCTGATGAAGGAAGAATCATTATCAAAGGAAAAGAGATGCATCTGAATTCTCCGACGGATGCAATTAAGGCCGGCATCGGCATGGTTCATCAGCACTTCATGCAGGTTCCTACTCTGACCGTTGCGGAAAATGTAACTTTAGGTGTTGAACCGACGAACGGAATTGTTTTCGATATGGAGAAGGCAGTCCGTATGACGGCAGAATGCTGCGAGAAATACGGCTTTGACATTAATCCCAAAGCTCATATCCAGGATCTGTCGGTTGGTGTGAAGCAAAAGGTTGAGATCGTTAAAGCGCTGGTTAAGGGCTGTGAAATACTGATTCTTGATGAACCGACGGCAGTTCTCACCCCGCAGGAGACAAAGGAACTCTTCGTTCAGCTGAAGAACCTGCGTGACTCCGGCTGTACGATCATCTTTATCTCACACAAATTAAATGAAGTAAAAGAACTCTGTGACCGTGTTACTGTCATCAAGAAGGGCAAGACGATCGGAGTATGGAATATCAAGGATGTTACAGAAGCGGATATCTCCAGATATATGGTCGGTGTCGACGTTGACCTGAATATCCCGAAGGAACCCGCGGATCCCAAGGAAAACGTACTTGTTGTCAAAGATCTGACAATTTACAACGAAGCCGGTAAGAAGAAGGTGGCCGGTGTTTCCTTCTCGGTAAGAAGAGGGGAGATCGTAGGTATTGCCGGTGTTGAAGGCAACGGGCAGAGAGAGATGATCGATGCAGTTACCGGTCTGAGCAAATACAGCTACGGCAGTATCAGGCTGATGGGCAGAGAGGTCAGGGATATGGATATCGGAGAACTGCGCAGGACGGGTCTCGCACATATTCCGGAAGACCGCAATATCTACGGATGCGCCCGTTCCATGAGTATCCGCGACAATATCATCGCTGACAAAATCGGAGATCCCAAATACAACAACGGTCTGTTTATCAATGAGAAGGCAGTAAAAGAGGATACCGACAAATGGGTCGATGAATTCATGGTCCTGTGCGACAGCGGGGAACAGCTGGTAGGCATGCTGTCCGGAGGCAATGTACAGAAAGTTGTCGTTGCCCGTGAATTTACCAGTTTTTCAGAACTGGTTGTCTGCGACCAGCCTACACGCGGTATCGATGTCGGCGCAGCTGAATTTGTCCGGGAGCGAATGGTTCAAATGCGCGACGCGGGGAAAGCAATCCTGCTGATTTCCGCAGATCTGGCTGAAATCATGAGTCTGTCAGATTCACTGATCGTCATGCACGGCGGCAGGATCAATGCATATTTCCCGGATATTAAACAGCTGACAGAAGAAGATCTTGGCTTCTATATGCTTGGTGTCAAGCATATGAGCGAAGAAGAGATTAGAGGTGCTTTGCATGAGTGAGAAAAATAAGATGATGAAATCATTTGCCCGACTGTTCGGCGGTATGGATGTCGAAGCCCGCTTCGGACTGATGCGTATGGCTGTAGCTATTGCAATCGGTCTTGGAACAGCAGTAATCCTGATTATCATCGGTGCCAAAAATCCGGTTGAATCCCTGAAGTATTTTTTCCTGGGACCGCTTCAGATCTTTAATCCCAAAGTTGCCAAAGGTATCGGATGGAATTACTTTGACCAGTGGATCCAGTTTATGATTCCGCTGCTCTTTACCGGAACAGCAGTCAGTATCATGTTCTCGGCCAATAAGTTCAATCTTGGTCTTGAGGGTGCGATCATGTGCGGCGGTCTGGCCTGCGCATGGGTATGCTGCCTGCTGGATGGTGACATTGAGGCAGCCAACGCCAGTCCTGCACTTTGTGCAGTCTGCGGTCTTGCGGTTTCTATTGTGGCCGGTGCGGTAATTACATTGATTCCGGCCCTGCTGGAGAAGAAGTGGGGAGCCTCCATCATGGTTACCTCACTGATGCTGAACTACATTTCTCTGTATATTTCCAGATACTGTCTGTTCTCTACAAGTCTGCGTGACACACGTACTTCGAAGTATTCCTGGCAGTGGACAAAGGATGTAGTCCTCACTTTCCGCAAGTTCCTCGGAACCAGATTTACCCTGAGACTCGGTCTGTTCATCGGCATCATCGTGGTTCTTGTCGGCTGGGCATTCCTGTTCAAAACGAAATGGGGATTTAAGATCCGCCAGCTTGGCCAGAACCCGAATTTTGCCAAGTATGTCGGTGTCGGCATTATTTCCACCGGTGTGATCGTTCAGATCATCGGCGGTGCAATCGGAGGCCTTTGCGGCGCAACGGTTATCCTCGGCAACTATAACTATTACTATGGCGTTGAACTGACCGGCTATGGCTGGGACGGCGTCACCATGGCGATATTTGCCGGCAATAACCCGAAACGTCTGATTCCTGCCGCAGCATTTATCGCCTATATCCGTGCCGGTGCTTCCATCATGGCTACACAGCCGGGCGGACCGATCAACGAACTGACAAAGATCGTTGAGGGCGTTATCGTACTGTTCCTGCTTGCTGAGAGATTCCTGGCTAAGACACATCGTAAGATGATCATTGAGGAGGCAAAGAAAAAGCAGGCACTCCGTCTGGAAACAGGAAAGGAGGCTGCAGAATAATGGGACTGTTAACTGAGATTATCAATACAATTTCCAAAGTCATTGTTCTTCCGACATTCTATTACATGATTATCATGTCGGCTGCACCGATCCTCCTGGCGGCACTTGCCTGCGCAATTGCGTTAAAGGCGAATGCCATCAACATGGGTACCGAGGGAATCATGACCATATCATCACTGGTTGCAGTGCTTGTGTCCTCCGCTGTCGGCGGTTCTGCTTCAGGAGGCCCATGGGTTGGTCTGATTGCCGCAATTGTTGTCGGCGCTGTTCTGGGATTTCTGGTATCCGTCTTCGCATTCCGTCTGAAAATCGATATCATTCTGGTCGGTATTGCAATGAATCTGATCGGTACCGGTGCTTCTGTTTTCCTTATGTATGTCCTGACGGGTGACAGAACAACTACAACATCGCTGTCTTCCGGTACTCTTCCGCAGGTTTCAATTCCGCTGCTCAAGAGTATTCCGGTCCTTGGAGAAATCCTCTCCGGACACTATATCCTGACGTATGTCGCATATATCCTGGTCTTCGTTATGTCTTTCCTCTTATTCAAGACGAAACTTGGTCTGCGTATCCGTGCTGTCGGTGAAAACGAAGACGCTGCGGAGTCTGTAGGTATTTCCTCTCTGCAGATCAAAACGATTGCCCTGATTATTTCCGGTGCCCTGGGCGGTCTGGCAGGCGCATTCATGTCTGAATGCTACCTGGCATATTTCTCCAGCGGTCTGATTGCCGGACGCGGCTTCGTCGGCCTGGCTGCCTGCAATATGGGTGCCGGCAACCCCGGCATTATCTGCCTCTGCTGCCTCGCATTCGGTATCTTCTATGCATTCTCCAACTTTGCAACACTTTCCAATCTGTCAATCTATGCCCTGAACGCACTTCCGTATGCGGTTGTTCTGATCGGTGTCGTATTGTACTCCATCTATACACGCAATAAGGAACTGAAGCGTCTGCAGGGTCTGGAAAGCGAAGAGAAGTCTGATACAGGTGCTGTTCAGAATCAGAATGTATAGCAGGCAGAAGAAAGGAATCCTATGACAATAAAGAAAAGA
>JAILGV010000077.1 GCA_024696355.1 Solobacterium sp. | reverse complement strand
GTTTCTGATCCTGACGGTGATCCTGCAGACGATCGACGGCTATATCGTAAAGCCGAAGATGTTCGGCAATACGCTCGGCATACCGGCGGTATTCTCACTCGGTTCGGTGATTATCTGCGGAAAGATATACGGTGTTCTGGGGATTTTCCTGGCAGTTCCTCTTGTTGCGATCCTGCTGTTTATGTACCGTGAATCACTGCTTCCGTATCTGAGAAGAAGGAAACATCTTCAGGAAAGCTGATGAATTCAGGCTTCTTCTTTGGAAGAAGCTTTTTTTATTGAAGAATATGCCGGTGAAAGCGCTTGAAAAAAGTTTTTAAAAAGTATTGACAAGCCAAATCCGCATGTTTATATTAGAAATGTAAATAAGTTACGAAACATAGTAACGTAACGGGAGAGAGGAAAAATGAAATCAATTAAACACCTATTCTTAGCAGTACTTCTCGTCTTCGGTCTTGTCGGATGTTCTTCAGGCCAGAGCAGCTCCGGTTCCAGCACAGGCAGTGACACCGGAAACGCTCCGGCAGCTGCCGAAGCAGAACATTTCGTCGGTTTCTCGGCAATGACATTCGGTGACAACTGGATGGTCAACACAGATGCAAAACTGAAGGAGATCTGTGATGCCAAGGGCTTCAAGTACACAGCTATGGGCGCTGAAGGCGTAGCTGCAACCCAGGTTAACCAGATTGAAAACATGGTTACGCAGGGATGCGACATTATTCTGATTACACCGCTTGATATCGATGCACTTCATGACACAATCAAGGCTGCAAGCGAAAAGGGCGTTACATGCGTATACATCGGCGATCCGTACGCAGGTGAAGATCCGTTCTGCATCTGCCTTAACGTTGACCAGAGAGAATTCGGTTCCCAGGCTGCAAAGGCCGCTGCCGAGTGGATCGATGCAACATATCCTGATGCGGCTGACGGTTCCGTTGAAGTCGCAGTATTCCAGAATTCCTCCAACGATGCATTCGTATTAAGAGCTGACGGTCTGCATGACGTTGAAAAGTTCACAAAGAAAGCAAAGATTGTTGAAACATATGACCTCGTAGGACAGTCAAATGCCAATGCAATGTGCCAGGAATATACTGACCAGCTGCTGATGAAGCATCCGGATGTCAAGGCTATCGTTTCACACTCTTCCGACTTCGGAAATGCAATCGATGAAGTTATCATGCGTACTGCATCCGTTGATCCTACAACAATGGGAATCTTCGCAGATGACTGGCTGCAGGCAGCCGCAGATGCCGTCAAGTCCAGCAAAGACGGCGGCAGCGCATTCCGTGCATTCATTGATTCAGGCGAAGCTGCTCAGGCATTCATGGAAGCTGCGTTAGGCGAGCTTGAGATGAATGATCAGAAGCAGGCTATGATGAAACTGTATACATTCACGGCCGACAATATTGACGAAGCATACGCTTTGCATAAATAAATAACAATCAGACGGTCCCTGAATGAAATTCAAAAGGGACCGTCTTTTTCCTGAAAGGAGAGATCAGATGTCAACGATTCTGAAGCTGAACAATATTACAAAACTGTATCCCGGTGTAACCGCACTGGATGATGTGTCGTTTGAAATCGAGGAAGGCGAAGTTCATGCGATCATGGGAGAAAACGGAGCCGGAAAATCCACACTGATCAAGACGATCGGCGGCGCGATCAAACCGACAGGCGGAACCGTTGAGATCAACGGCAGACAGTTTGAAGCTCTGACACCGGCATTGTCTTCCGAAAACGGTGTGGGTGTTATTTACCAGGAGTTCAATCTGGTTCCGTCGCTTTCCGTTTCGGAAAACGTCTGCCTGGGAAACAAACTGGGCAACAGGCTTTATAAAGACAAGAAAAAGATGAATGCCGAGACAAAGAAGGTTCTGGATGAACTCGGACTGAATATCGATCCGGATACGATGGTATCTTCTCTGTCAACCGGCCAGCAGCAGATGGTGGAAATTGCCAAATCCATGATCAAGAACTGCAGAATTCTCATCATGGATGAGCCCACCGCATCGCTTTCCGCAGCGGAAGTGGAAAATCTGCTGGATATGGTCATTACCCTGAAAAAGAAGGGTGTTACAATTCTGTACATTTCTCACCGTCTGGAAGAGATCTTCCGTATTTCCGACCGTATTTCGATTCTCCGTGACGGAAAGTATATCACTACCAGATATACGAAAGACACCGACAGACAGGAACTGATCAAGCTGATGGTGGGGCGTGATATCGGAGATGAATATCCGAAACGCACCAATCAGCCGGAAGATGAAGTTGTCCTGGATGTCAGAAATCTCTGCGGTCAGGGAGACGTCAATATCAGCTTTGAGCTTCATAAGGGTGAGGTTCTGGGCGTTTCCGGTCTGGTCGGCTCCGGCCGTACGGAAATGGCCAAGATGGTTTACGGATATCTGAAGAAGGATTCCGGTGAAATCTATGTTCACGGGCAGAAGGTGAATATCCGCAAGCCTGATGAGGCAATTGCCTGCGGTATCGGTCTGATTCCGGAAGACAGAAAGAGAGAGGGAGCGCTGCTGGATTATACGATTGCCTGGAATATTCCGATTATGACAATCAGAAAGCTCTCCAACGGCCTGTTTATTGACTGGGAAAAATGCAGAGAGGTCGTGGACAAGTACATCAAGGAACTGTCCATTGCGACACCGAATGCAGAGCAGCTGGTCAGAAATCTGTCCGGCGGCAACCAGCAGAAAGTAGTAGTCGCAAAGACACTGGCAACCAATGTTGACATTATTATCATGGATGAACCGACCAGAGGAATCGACGTCGGCGCAAAGCAGGAGATCTACAATCTGATCAATGATCTGACAAGGCAGGGAAAATCAATCCTGATGATCTCCTCGGAGATGGAGGAACTGATCGGTATGGCAGACCGCATCATGGTCTTCTATGAAGGCGAAGTAACCGGCTTCGTTGATAAGGATCACTTTGATTCAAATCGTATTATGGCTCTGGCTTCAGGCATTCGTGAGGAAGCTTAGCGGAAAGGAAACAGAAATATGAAAAAACTGGATTTTGATAAGATTATCAGAAATTATATGGCATGGATCATTCTGGCGGTGATCATGTTCATCTTCTCGTTCACTAAGAACTTCCTGTCCTTTGAAAACATCGTCAACATTCTTTCCCAGAATGCATATTCCATTATCTGCTAACTC
>JAILGV010000030.1 GCA_024696355.1 Solobacterium sp. | reverse complement strand
AAGGTCCTCAAAGCCCTTTTCTCCTGTTCAGGATCCTGTTCCTCACAGCATAAGCCGCAAGCGCCAGTGCCGTTAATGAACTGACAGCGAGCGAGACTTTCTGAACCGTTGTTCCGTCATAATGAATGCGGTAAATATGTCTGCCGGGAAGCGATGAGAAATAAACAAGCTGCGTATACTGCTGGGCACCGACGGGAATTTCCGCAATCCGTCTGCCGTTTTCATCAACCTCAAAGCAGGTATAGCCGGGGTACCAGGAAAGCGGCAGAATGATCTGCATGCTTTCCTCTCTGTCGACGGCAAATATAAACTCCGTGCCGCTGCGCTGAAAGTCTTCGATCACATACTCTTCGGCGGCGATCACCGGTGCCTTCGGATACCAGCTGTAGTTAAAATCATTGGTCCAGGGCAGGTATTCCCCTCCGTGCACTTCCTCCCAGTTATGTGTCGAATATTCCGGATATGCGCCTTCCCCGGCATAAATCCAGTCTTCAAACATCTCCTTTGCCTGTGACTGTTCATCGATAATCAGGATATCACTTCCTTTGGCCGCAGCCAGAAAGAGATAGGACACATTCCACAGCGAATATGCCGCTGTCAGCACACCGCAGATGCAGAGCATTTTCCTGTTCATGCGGCTGAAGCAGTATCCGGCAAGAAATGAGGATATCACAATCAGCGGCATGTAAAAACGGGAGGGAAACTGGATGAAATCAAAGACATGAAGCTTTTGCAGCGGAATCAGGCCTGTGGAGCACAGTACGCAGAATACAGTGATCAGCGCCAGAGAATCCAGCCACCGGTTCTTTCCGCCGTAAAGAAGAAAGTAAACCGGTATCACAAGCAGAACAATCAGACCGGCATTTTTATACAGATCCATCGCCTTCAGCCCGGCAGTGCTTCCAAACCGGAACGAAAACTGCAGGCAGATATCATCAAGCAGATGCCTCAGCGGAACAACGCTGCGGCTCATCAGATACGGATCCATATGCCTGACGGCAAGATCCTGCGCCGCATACTGCTGAAGAAACGGAAGCAGGAAAACGCAGGAAAGCAGAAAACCGGCCGATACAGCCTTGTACAGCGTAAACCGCCGTCCTCTGTCCATGATCCATTTTCGTGCGAAAACAGCCAGCAAAACAGCAAATATCAGAACATCAAAGAGGAAGCTGATGATGTGACTGTTGATTACGGCACAGTACAGCAGCGCCAGCCTCAGCCAGTTGTCCTTTCCGTCAAAAAGGAAGGAACAGATCTCATCAAGAATCAGCGGAAGAAAAGCCAGCGCCATGATTTCACCCAGGGCGCCTCTCACAAACAGATCCGTCTGGTAATAATTACAGAAAAGAAGCACAGATGCAGCAAGTACGCCTGCCGGAAAAACCGATGTTCTTTTGTGAACAACATGAATCATGCCGTAAGAAGCGGCATATACGAACACAAAAAGCAGAAACTTGAAGACCGTCAGAAGCGGAATTCCCAGTTTCGATGCAGCGAGTGCCGGAATGATCAGAAACAGGTCACTGTAAAACAAGGGACTGGCATAGCCGAATCCGAAGTTTTTGGAAGGATATACGGCAATCGGAAGCTGGCCGTCCGAAAAAGCCTGAACGATGCCGTCCAGCCTGCTCAGATGAAACAGGAGATCTGCCGAACGGTAAAGCCCCGGTCTGAACACCGGAAAAAGACAAAGGCAGGTCAGCACAAGCGCCGCTGCCGCAGTCATCAGGTTTTCCCGTAAACGTCTGTTCATATCTGTTACATTATAAGCAATCATGAAGAAACAAAAAAGACTTCACTGACGAAGTCTCTTTTTCATGGAGGTTCCTGCCGGGATCGAACCGGCGCTCACAGAGTTGCAGTCTGTTGCCTTACCACTTGGCTAAGGAACCGTTCCATCAGCGCTAAATCATTATACGAGATAAACTATCAAAATGCAAATACTGACGGAACAATAAAAGAAAAATTTTCAGACAGAAAAGGAAGGACTTCCGTCCTTCCTGAAATCCGTCAGTTGATTGACATCTTGACTCTTGTCCAGAGGTCGCTGAGTTTCTTTGTCATTTCAGGATTGAAGTGGAATACTTCATCCTTTTCATATCCTGTTCTCGGAGAGTATGCGGAGATTCCCTCATATGTGCCGGCTGACAGTTCTTCGGCAGCCTTTTTGTTCGGTGTTGAATATCCGATCTCTTCTGAGTTTGCATACTGCTGGTCGTAATCAACCATGAAGTTGATGAATTCATTTGCGAGTGCCGGGCATGCGCTGTTGGAAGGAATGACCATTGCGTCAACCCAGATATTTGTGCCCTGCTTCGGCTCAACCCATGCCATGTCTTCATTCTCGGTAAGAACATATGCAGCATCACCGGAATACATAATTGCAATATCCATGTTTCCGTTGATCATGCCGTCAATCACTTCATCGGTGACATATGCCGGCGTGATTGCTTTATTCATGCTGAGCAGCCATTCATAAGCAGCGTTGATTTCATCGGTATCGCTTGTATTCATGGAATATCCCAGAGCCTTCAGGGCAACCATGAACATATCTCTCTGGGAGTCATATGCATAAACTCTTCCGGCATAAGTGCTGTCGAGCAGGATGTCCCATCCCTTTTCCTCGATTACCGCAGGATCGACATTATTCTTGTTGTAGACAAGACCGACGGAACCCCAGAAATAAGGAACCGCATATTCGCCCGCAGGATCGAATACATTTCTCATGCCGATGACATCATCGGAAATCTGATCCAGATTAGTCAGCTGTTCCTGATTGAGCTTCTGAAGCATTCCTTCGCTCATCAGTCTTTCGATCATATAGTCGCTGGGAACCAGTACATCATACGCACTGCCGCCCATCAGCTTTGTATACATGATTTCGTTTGATTCAAATACATCATATTTTACTGTTGCATTGAATGCTTTTTCAAAATCGGGAATTGCAGATTCGCTGATATATTCACCAGCATTGTAAACATTGATTGTTGAACATCCGAATTCCTTCTGTGCATCCATTACCTGCTCCGTTTTACCGGAGGATGCGGAGCAGCCGGTCATTGCGATGACCGCAGAACTAATCAAGAGCGCCTTTGAGATTTTTTTCATTTTCTTTTCCCTTTCTTCTTTCACGGATCATCGGTACGACATTAATGATGATCAGTACAGCTGTGATTACGAACACGATAATGCTTGACAGTGCGTTGATTGTCGGATTGATTCTCTTTACATTGGCATAGACATATATCGAGATGTTGTTGATGCCGGGACCTGTTGTAAACAGGGAGATGACAAAGTCATCAAACGACATCGAGAATGCAACAAGTGCACCTGAGAAGATACCCTCTTTGATCTGAGGAATAATTACCTTCCATAATGCCTGAAGCGGCGTGCATCCGAGGTCAAGTGCGGCTTCGGCAATGTTGGGATCCAGCGTGCGGAGCTTCGGTGTGATCGACAGCATGACGTACGGGATACAGAAGGCAATATGAGCAAGGACCATGGTTGTAAAACCGGTCTGGATCCTCAGCGAGGTAAAGAAGAGCATGAACCCGATTGCGGTGACAATATCCGGATTCAGCATCGGAAGGTTATTGACCTGAGTGACAGCCTCTTTGATAATGCGGCGGCTTTTGGAAAGACCGATCGCCGTAATCGTACCGATTACTGTCGAAACAGCCGTTGCAATCACTGCACAGGCTACGGTGTACCAGATCGATTCCATGATCGTTCTGTCCGCAAACATCTTCTGATACCAGCGCAGCGAGAAGCCGGAGAAATTAGTCAGAGACTTGGATGAATTAAAGCTGAATATGACGACATAAATAATCGGCGCATAGAAGAATGCGATGATCAGCCAGTAGTACAGGCGGTTCAGTGTGCTGTTTTTATGTTCCATCAGTCACCTTCCTCCTCTCCTGTCTGCTTATCAAGCCTGCGTGTGATATACATGCTGATAAGAATAATGACTGCCATAATCAGAGAGATTGCCGAACCGAAGTTCCAGTCCCCTGTCGAAATGAAGTAATCCTCGATCAGGTTTCCGATCAGCACAAATCTTCCCCCGCCGAGCAGTTTCGGAATAAAGAAGGAAGATACCGCAGGCAGGAACACCAGCGTGATTCCGCTGACAATACCGGAAACGGACAGCGGAAGCGTCACTCTCAGGAATGTCTGCCTGTTGTCGGCTCCCAGGTCATGGGCGGCCGTAATCAGTGCAGGATCGATTTTTGACAATGCGGTATAGATCTGCAGAATCATGAACGGCAGGAAGTTGTAAACCATTCCCACGTATACCTTGAACTCTGCGGAGAATACCGAAGCATCCAGAATGCCCTTCCAGGCATATGTTCTGACGAGCATGTTGATCCATGTCGGAAGCGTAATCATCAGAATCATGACCGACTGCCTGTTCGGTGCGCTTCTGGCAATGACATATCCTGCCGGATAACCGAGCAGAATACAGATAACCGTAGTGATAAAGGCCATTTTCAGCGATCTCCACAGAACACTCGGGAAGACCGTATCCGAGAAGAACCTTGCGAAGTTGTTCAGTGTGAACTGAAATGTCAGTACCGAATTTCCCTGGACGGTGAATGCATACAGCACGATCATCAGCATAGGCACAACGATCATGACTGTCATCCATACCAGGTACGGCGTCACCATCTTGCTGAAGGATTTCATGATTTCAGCCCATCTTTCTCATGACGTGAATATCGTCAGGCTGCCATGTCAGACCCACTCTCTGCCCGACCTCGATCCTGTCCGTTGTTTCAAGCTTCAGCTCACGTCCCTGTGTGCTGAAAGTGATCGGATAATCTCCTTCGGTAATGTTTTCATCATCGAAGTCATATTTGACATCCCAGATTTCAACTCTGGAATTATCCTCGGTATTCCATGCATAGGCATCCGCCCAGCGGATCAGATCCGTATCAAGGGCAATTGATTCCCTGATGTCTTCCGCAGAGCAGAAGAAGTCAAATGCCTGAATGGATTCCTCATTTAACGTATCTTCAACAGCCTTCGGCGTAACTACACTGATGTCAACCGTGATCTCGGTATTGTTCTCGGTTGAGAATGTGCACTTGTAGATGCCTACGGCAGGCCTGATGCTGTAGTTCACTTTGGAAATGGAGACGAATTCATCGTCGTCGTTCCATGCCTGTGCATTGGCACGGGCAATAACTTCGGAGTCCGTCAGGTTTTCAACGTCCTCAAGGTCCATGGCGAAGCTTGTGGCGCTGATCTTTTCGTGTGCCGCTTCATTCTGCACTTCCCTGAGCTTTGTAACATGCATGGTGACTGTTTTCGATGTTCCCGAGCTTGTTTCAACAATCACTTCGTAATGAACACCCTTGAACAGGACGGATTTGACTTCACCGTTCAGAAGACCTCTGTTTCTCGGAACAATGTCAATGTCTTCGGGACGGATCATGATATCAACCGCTTCATTCTCATTGAATCCGTAATCCACGCATTCATAGTCTGCTTCATCAAAGCTGACAAGGTGATCCTTCTTCATCGTTCCGTCAATAATATTTGAATCTCCGATAAAGCGGGCACAGTATTCATTGATCGGTTCGTTGTAGATCTGTGTCGGCGTTCCGATCTGTTCGATCTCTCCGTCTTTCATAACCACGATCTTGTCCGACATCGTCAGCGCCTCTTCCTGATCATGCGTTACAAAGATGAAGGTAATGCCGACTTCTCTCTGAATCTCCTTCAGTTCCAGCTGCATTTCCTTGCGGAGGTTCTTGTCAAGTGCAGACAGTGATTCATCAAGCAGAAGAACCTTCGGTTCATTGACAAGTGCCCTGGCAATTGCGACACGCTGCTGCTGACCGCCGGACATCAGGGTCACATCCTTGTGCTCAAATCCTTCCAGACCGACCAGCGAGATCATTCTCATAACCTTCTGGTCGATAATATCCTTCGGTTCCTTTTTGATCTTCAGGCCGAAGGCAATATTGTCATATACGTCAAGATGCGGGAAAAGCGCATAGTGCTGAAATACCGTATTGACATCTCTTTTGTATGCCGGTGTGTTTGCAATATCCTCACCGTCCATAATTACCTTGCCTTCCGAAGGCTCAAGGAAGCCTGCAATAATACGCAGCAGTGTTGTCTTGCCGCAGCCGGAAGGTCCCAGCAGCGTAACGAATTCATTCTCATAAATGTCGAGGCTGATACCCTTGAGAACAACCTGCTTGCCGAATGTTTTCACAACATTCTGCACCTGAATCAGTTTTTTTGCCATGTCTTTAGTCCCCTTTGCTTTAGAATACCGGCGGCGTGCTGATCCACAGCACAACTGCCGGCTTGTCACTGCGGTTTTCCAGATAATGCGCTTCGCTTCCCGAAATATAGAAGTTTTCGCCCTTCTTTACGGGAAGTCCCTTTTTGGTGCTTTCTCTTACCAGGAAGATCTTGCCGTTCAGCACATATCCGAACTCTTCCCCGTCATGCGGATCAATCAGAGCAGTTCTTTCTTGTCCGAGCAGTTCAAGTATGATCGGTTCCATGGTGTTCTTCTGAGCATTCGGAACAATCCAGTGAACAACTTCATTTCCCCTGTCATCGATAAACTCGTCCCTTGCCGTAAAGACAACCTGCTCATCACCGGTTTCCGTAAAGAATTTGGACATACTGGTACCCAGTGCTTCGGTGATATCTTCCAGCGTCTGAATGGAAGGTGCCGCAAGATTGCGCTCCAGCTGGGAAAGATATCCTTTTGTCAGTTCGGTTCTTGAAGCCAGCTCCTCCAGAGTAAGATCGTTCTGAATCCGCAGCTGTCTTACTCTTTTTCCAATATCCATCCGGTACCCCCCTTGTTTAGTAATACTAAATATTTTATTTTGAATTATCAAACAATGAACATTATACCTTCTGTTTTCATTAAATCAATACTTTTTTAAACTTTTTGTTTAGTAATTTTAAACAAACGGGCACGTGGCCGGCTGTCTGCATATCTTCTGCATATTACCTTCCCGCCTGTACTGATGCACAAGAAAAGCCCCGGCAAAAACCGGGACTCTGCTTATGACTGAATCAGCTGCATTTCCTATTTTAAAGCAGCAGCTTTCCTTTCATAGCCTTCACGCTCGTTCTCTGTCATCAGGACAAAGTGCTCGGGCAGGATTTCAACAAGTTCTGCCTTGTCATAGTTCTGCTCAGCTTCAGTTTCCACATACTGCTGGATTGTCTTGTTCTTTTCGATCTGCGGATCGGGAATCGGAACAGCCTGAAGCAGTGAATGTGTATACGGATGAAGCGGATTTCTGAAGAGTTCAACAGACGGAGCTATTTCAACAATGTTTCCGTTGTGGATAACGGCAATACGGTCTGCGAAATAACGCACAACGCTCAGGTCATGAGCGATGAACATGTACGATAATCCGCGTTCTTCCTTGAACTTGTTCATCAGGTTCAGAACCTGTGCACGGATCGATACGTCAAGAGCGGAAATCGGCTCATCGGCGATGATCAGTTCCGGTTCCATGATCATTGCTCTTGCAATTCCTACACGCTGTCTCTGTCCGCCTGAGAACTCATGCGGATAACGTGATTTGTGTTCGGGAAGAAGACCTACCGAATTCAGGGCTTCATCGACCTTTCTGACTCTTTCTTCCTCATCCTTGTAAAGATGGAAATTATAGAGACCTTCAGAAATACAGTAATCAATTGTAGCTCTTTCGTTCAGTGAAGCCGCAGGATCCTGGAAAATCATCTGAATATTTCTTACGACATACTGCCTGTCTTTCTTTGACAGCTTGCCGTCGATTCTGAGGTCCTTGTACCAGATCTCACCGCCCGAAATCTGATTCAGACGGATAATCGCACGTCCGATCGTGGTTTTTCCCGATCCGGATTCACCTACAAGTCCGAAGGTTTCACCTTTGTAGATCTCAAAATTTGCGTTCTTTACGGCTTTAAACGGACGTTTTCCGTTGAAAAAGGTAATGTCTACATTCTTGACCTTAACAAGAACTTCTCTGTCGTTATTCGCCATAAACGCCTCCTTTGGATGTCAGCCCGATCATTCTCTGATGCAGCGATCTGATTGCTTCAGGAGGTTCAACTTTCGGAGCCCTGGGATCCAGAAGCCATGTTTTAGCCCAGTGAGTGTCGCTTATCCTGAAAATCGGAGGTTCCTTTTCGAAATCAATTTTCATTGAGTATTCGCTTCTCGGAGCGAATGCATCACCCTTGATTTCTTCAAACAGCGAAGGCGGCGTTCCTCTGATTGCGAACAGCTTTTCACCCTTCATGCCAAGCTGAGGAAGTGAAGAAAGCAGGCCCCATGTATAGGGATGACGCGAATCATAGAAAACATCCTCGACCGAACCGTATTCGATGATCTGTCCTGCATACATAACAGCAACGGCATCGGCTACGTTCGCAACAACACCAAGGTCGTGAGTGATATAGATCGTAGTAAAGTCATATTCCTTTGCAAGATCCTTGATCAGTCTGATGATCTGTGCCTGGATTGTTACATCCAGCGCAGTCGTAGGCTCATCGCAGATCAGGATTTTCGGATGACATGCCAGAGCAATCGCGATAACGATTCTCTGCCTCATGCCTCCCGAAAACATAAACGGATATTCATCATAGCGCTGTTCGGGATTCTGGATACCGACGCGGCCCATCAGTTCAATCGCTTCCTTTTTTGCCTCTTCGGAGGATTTCTTCTGATGCTTCATGATGACTTCGGAAATCTGATATCCGATCGTACGGACCGGATTAAGGGATGTCATCGGATCCTGGAAGACGGTCGCAATTTTTCTTCCGCGGATCTCCTCCCACCCTTTATCGGTTTTGATATCCATCAGATTTCTGCCTTCGAACCAGATTTCGCCGTGTGTGACTTCACCGTTCATGTCAAGCATGCCGGTAAATGTTTTTGTGAATACCGACTTTCCGGAACCGGATTCACCAACAATTGCCACAACCTGATGCTCAATAAAATCAAGAGAAATATTTCTGATTGCAGTAAGCACTCTGTCACGGACTTTGAACTTAACTTCAAGGTCTTTTACCGATAAAATTACGTTATTCTCTGCCATAAAAGACCTCCTTAAATCATGTGGGTGCGCGGGTCGCTGGCATCAGCCAGTGCCTGACCTACGATATACAGCGAGACTGAAAGAATCGCTGATGTAACTACCGGAATCCAGAACAGATAGGATGCAGTTGTCATATAAGCTGCATATGTCTGTACCATTCTTCCCAGAGATGCCTTGTCCTGTGAGAGACCGACACCCATGAATGAAAGAGCAACCTCCGTTGAAATAAACAGCGGAATATCTCTTGAAACGCTTGTGATGATGACCGAAATCAGATACGGAAGAATATTGTTGAGAATAATCTTCGGTGTAGGTGTTCCGAGGCATCTTGACGCAAGGTTATATTCACGGTCACGGATAATCATAACCTGAACTCTGATAAAGTATGCTGTACCGACCCAGGTAGTAACGCACAGTGCAAAGATCAGCTGGGGAATGCCGCCGCCGAGAGCATAAACCAGAATCATGGCAATCAGCATTGTCGGAATATTGGACAGAACGTTATATACTTCAAGCATAATAACGTCCATTTTCTTGGAATATCCCCAGAACATACCGATAATAATACCGATCGTTTCAGTGATGAACGTAGCACCGAGAGCTACGATCAGTGAGTTTCTGGTTCCTGACCACAGTGCATCAAACAGGGAGTTGCCCTTGTCATCCGTTCCGAAAATGAATCCTTTTGTCGTAAACGGTCTGAGATAGTGCATGCTCTTGTTGTTGATATTCGGCGTACGCATCGGGTCATATCCCGAGAACATCGGCTGAATAAACGCAAACAGCACCAGTGTCAGCGCAATAACCAGCATAATGATGGCTATTTTGTTCGAGAAGAATCTTCTGAAAACAGATCCCCAGTAGGAATATTTCGGTGCGGCGATATGCTCCGAAGCGCTGTCATCTTCTCTCTGGAATTCGAATGACGAATCTTCATTAAATTCATCAGAAATAATATCATGCTGTTTTTCAGACATTAATTGTCATCTCCTTTCGAATTTAACTGGATCCGGGGATCCACAACCGTCATCAGAATATCACCCAGCAGAACTGCAAATATTGCCAGTGCCGAGAATATGAATGTCAGTGTAAGAACCATGTTGTTGTTCATTTTGTTGATTGCATCAGGAAGCATCTTTCCCATTCCCGGGATAGCGAATGCCGATTCTGTAATAAGTGCACCGGAGATGCAGAGAATTACCGAAGCCGGAATTCCGTTGACAATCGGAATGATCGCATTCTTGAGAATATGCCTGGAGAAGATTTCCCTCTGTGAAAGTCCCTTCGCTCTTGCAAATTTGACATAGTCGGCATTTGACTGGTCAAGCATGTATCTTCTGACCCATGTCATCAGAGAAGGCATGGAAAGAATTGCAAGAATGACCATCGGCACAATATACGACTTGATATTTGTAAAACCGAGAAGCGGGAACTTGTCGGGAAGTCCGAACTTTGTACCGATCTGTCTTACAAAATAAATCAGAGCCAGGGACGGCATGGCGATTACAACGTTGATAAATACGACACCGATCTTGTCACCGAGCTTGCCCTTGTTTCTTGCCATGGCAATACCTGCCGGCAGTGCAATCACATATGCGATAATCAGCGAAACGATACCGAATAAATAAGAAGTATTTACCATCGACGGAGCATTGAAGAAAGTTCTGCAGTCAGCATAATGATCAGTAAACTTGTTCTGATCCAGATGGTCAAGCTCAGGCTTGTATCTGCATGTATGCTGACGGATCGGACTTTCCTGCTCAATCCCCGTAGGGAATTTCTGCATGACGCTGATCTGGCTGCCCTGATTCTCATTAATAACTTCCATCGTTGAGACGCCTGATTTTGTCGGATAGGAAACACCGAAATCAAGACGGATCATATTCTGATGGATCCACGGGAAGCCTTCACCGAAGTAAATCTGGTATTTATAAGTACATCCGCTGCACATCAGTGCCGGGACATTATTGTAATCTTTGCCGATGTAATATTTGCGTTCAAGATCGGGATTATTCTCATCCTGTATTGAATTGGGAGTATCCACATTAATCAGCTTCTGCCAGAAATGAAGAATCAGTTCCGGTACCGAATACTCATGATAGGCATAAGCTTTCTTTCCCTTTTTCAGATATTCAATAACATATCCGTCATTTTTAAATGACTCGACAACTCTTAAGTTTTCGTCAGTATCATTGACCAGACAGCTTGCATAGTCCTCTGCACGGGCAGCACACATATCTGTCAGGCCTTCATATTCAAGATATCCCAATTTCTCATAAGTTTTCAGGCGGTACACTGTTTTTGTATCACCTGTCATCTTTTTGTATCCCTGGTCATTGTCCAGAATCTTTGTCTTTGGAATCAGAGTGAAAATCATGGCAATTACCACCGACTCCAGCACAAACAGAGATACGATTGATCTCAGAATTCTTGATAAAATATATTTTTTCATAGCGCGACCCTTACATATAGTTTGAAAAGTAGCAGGTTATCGTGAATTTCACAAATAACCCGCTACTTTGCTTTTTACGAAATCCAGTATTTTAAAATATCGATCGATTATTCACCAGCATTGAATCTTGCTGTAGCTTCTTCAAACTGTTCAACAGTTACGATATCTTCCTGCAGTCTTGTTCCCTTTAACTTGTACTGTGAAACACCGGATGAATATGATGTTGAGAACGGTACAACGTGTGTTACACGTGCAGCACGTGACTGCATGCTTGTCGGAACATAGAGAGCATTTGCAAGCAGGTAAGCATCAGCTTTTGCGAATGCTTCGTAACGTGCATCGATGTCATCCTTGATAGCATCAGCTGCTCTGTACAGATCTTCATATTCATAGAAACCTAATTCAGTCTTAAGATCATCATCTTCGCCGAATTCAGCAGAATCTGTAACACCCTTGTCTGTCAGACCGATGGAGTGCATGTAGTATCCATCAACCGGGCTGTAGATTTCTGTGAATGTCTTCGGGTCAACATAGTCAGGTCCCCATCCAGTGAATGTGGAGATATCATAGTCAGCTTCGTCCCAGCTCTCGGAATAGTAAGCAATGTTCTGAACTGTGTCGGAGTCTCTCATAACGAGTTCAATGATGATCTGGCCATCAGTGTTCTCTTCGACAGACTGCTTCATGGACTGAGCCTGCTTTACAAGACGGTCGCTTGTTTCGATAACGAGCATGTCAAGGTGAACAGGGAATTCAATTCCGTCTGCCTTAGCTTTTTCGATATAATCGAGAGCTGTTGCCTTGTCGAGCCAAGGCCACTGGCCGTCGTCGAGGTCACGGTCTTCACCGGTCAGTTCTGTATATGCCTTTTCAACGAGTGAAACATAAGGTGTGCCGTCGCTTGTTGTAACCAGGTTAGGAACGCCGTTCAGGTTACGCAGAGTTGCATTTGCTACTTCTGTAGGAAGTGTGGAAGCGAGATATGCAGGTACATCATATGCATGCTTCAGAGCAAGACGGAAGTTCTTGTTTCTGATTGCATTCTTTGTATTTTCTCTGAGTGCTTCGTCTTCAGCATAGTTTGTGTTGTCATAAACCTGACGGTTGTAGTTGAATACAACACCGAATGCATAGTAGTTAGGCAGAGATACTGTTACATAGCCGTTGTACTTGTTGGCCATTGCGTTGTAAACTTCATCGCCCCATGCTGTGCTGAGTCCGGCTGCTGCATAAATGTTCTGTTCGAATCCGCGGATTGTGGAGAACGCATCCTGACCTTCGTCATAAACTACTGTAACCTTCTCGAGTTCAACATTTGCTGCATCCCAGTAAGCCGGGTTCTTCTTCAGAACTGTCTGTGACTTAACATCGAATGTATCGAGGATGAATGCACCGTTGTAGAGAATGGAATCAGGTACAGGCTGACCGAATTCGCAGGATGTAGGATCCGGAGCACCGAATTTGCAGCCTTCGCCTTTTGCCTCAAGGAACTGTCTGTTAATCGGATAGAATGTTGTGTATTCAACCATTGTCTGGAAGTAAGGAACTGAATCATCCAGTGTAAATTCAACTGTCTTGTCATCCAGTGCCTTGATTCCTACAGCTGCCCAAGCTTCATCGCTGAAGTCCTGGTTGTTCATGTAGTCTGTGAAACCCTTAACGTTGGCAGCAACATAGGATGTTCCGGACTGGAATTCAGCTGCGTGACGCAGACCTGTAACGAAGTCTTCAGCTACAACGTCAGCGTATTCTTCACCGGCACTTGTAACCCACTTGACACCGTCTCTCAGGTGGAATGTCCAGACTGTGCTGTCTTCATTGTGTTCAAATGATTCAGCAACTGAACCTACGTAATTACCGAAGTTGTTTGTTTCAACAAGACCGTCAACGAAGTTAACGTTGATTTCGTGGTCTGTTGCAAGAGCAGTAGTTACATAGTCCATGGATGCGATTTCGCTTCCGTCAGGATACGTATACTCTTTTGTGTTTGCGAGTTTCAGTGTGCTGATGTCAACAGAATTCGCATCGAATTCAGGTGCAGCTTCTTCTGTTGCTTCAGCAGATGCAGCTGCTGCCGTTTCTTCAGGTGCTGTCTCAGTTGTAGCTGCTGCATCAGAACCTGAGCAGGCGGCTAACGAAAGAGACATAAGCACACTGAGTACTGCGACGAGTGATTTTCTCATATCTTTTTCCCTCCAAAATATAAGCTATTGTAACACTCTTTAAAAATACGATCAATTGATTGTGACATTTTTACAAGAAATTACTGTAAGAAATGTAATTTTTCATTTTTAACATACCAAAAATGAAAGAATGATATAATTTCTTTATGAAAAATGATAACAATAAGTTCTACAGACAGGATCTTGACCGGCATACAGACAACGCCGATCTTTACAGACGGCTTGAAATAATAGAAAAAGACAATGAACAGAAACGGGCGCCCGGTTCTTTTGTCAGACGCATTCTGATTTACATTGCCTTGTTTGCTCTTCTCTGGTTATATATGCGCTTTGTTTACTTCAGATGAACACTGCATCTGACCTGATCGAGATATTTCCAGAAATATTCATTTTTAATATGATACCCGTCTTCCGCGAAGAGTCTGGTTTCCGCATACCCGTTTTCACCGGTATATACTTCGGCTGCATCAAGCATGTTCCATCCTCTTTTTTCGCACATTTTAAGCAGGCAGTAATTTACGCGGTTGACCTGGAGCTGACTGGCAGCCGCCTCGCTCTCCCCTTCGATGACGGGCAGTACGGCACTGATAATAAACTGTGTATCCGGTGATGCTTCCTGCAGCTCATCGATTCTTTTTTCATATGCATCGGCAAGGCCTACCGGATCACCGCTTCCCGCCTCCGAAAGTCCCATCAGCACAACTGCCGTATTCGGTCTGTATTCCTTTACCAGATAAGCGGCATTATAATATGTCATTTCATTCTTATGATATACCGGCAGGTCAAATGAAGACGGGCTCAGGGCAAGTCTGGCAAAAACATGTGAGCTGTCCGCCGCATTGCACATTCCCATATTTACAAAGTTTGAATCACCGATGTAATAGATCTGGGAGCACTCCCATTCAGTCATTTCCGTCGCCTCATTGTAATCCAGGATTACACCGGAATTGTCATAATCTTTCAGATGAAAGACACCCGGCTCGAAATCAGCTTCACCGATGTCACCCTTCACCTGAAAGAATGTTTTTGAAGAAACATTTCCGGAACTGTCCTTTGCAATGACTCTCATCGGATAAGTTCCTTCCCGTGACGGAACAGTTTCCCCCGAACGTCTGACCTCGATCGCATCCGTGCTGTCATAGTTGTCGGTAATACTGTAGACCGGTTCGGCATCAGGTTTATTGACCAGACTGAAATACACCGTTTCCGGCATTTCAATCTGCGGCGCATCCACGTCTATCACAGATACCGGCACAGATACTCTCCTGAACGGAATTCCGAGAACTTTATAAACATAGTCAATCCGGTAATCACCGGTTTTTTCATAGTCGCTGCAGTCCTGTACGGTTATCATCGGCGTAACATCAAAAGACATAAGCTTTGCGGTGCACGGCGGTATCTCTGCTTTTTCTCCGTAAATGACAGTTACGGAATCCGCCGCGGGACGGATATCTGCACTCATCTGCACTGCAGCAAATGCGGTCAGAAGAAAACAGGCGGCAGTGATTGCTGTTTTTTTCTTTTTGTTCATTATCAGCTTTTCTTCCATGTAACCCCCTGTTATGCAGACATGCTGTATGTTCAGTCAGAGACTGTTGGATTTCTGTGCATCCTTATAGAAATAGTTCAGCAGATGCGCAACCGGTTTCGGCCAGAATTTTTCATACATCTTTCTTTCCTGCTTTGTGCGGCTGCCGTCTCTGATTTCCCTTGAAGTATGCGTTGCCTCATCAATTCTGTGGCCCATCAGCGGCTCCGGAATATATGTAAAGGCAGTGTTGTTGACAAGAGAAAGCTTGTACCATCCCCACCAGTCGCCGACTCCGATAAATTCATCCTGCCGGAAGATTTTCTCAAAGGGCACATTCGCAGGAACGAATGAAACCGCCGGTGTGCAGATTGCCGTTCCCCATCTCAGCGCAGACTGTTTCCAGAATCTGCTGGTGGCGCTTCCCTTGATTTTCAGCGGCAGAAGCAGAAGGCGCTTGATTTTCAGCAGTTTGTTGCTGTAAACACGTTCATTGTTCCTGATCTCATAATAATCGGTAAAGAAGATCACGGATTCCGGATGCTTTTCGTATGCCTCAACGACCTTTCTTGAAAAGGAAGGATCATACTGGTCATCCTGATGGGCAATTGTGACAATCGTGTTGTTTCCGTGGCTCCATGCAAAATCGAAGTCGCCGATATTGTTTCCGTTTTTAATGGGATTGACGACTACTTCCAGATTGTATTTATCCGCATAGGAACGGATATATTCATTGTCCGTACTCGTTCCGATGACAACTTTGCTGGGATATTCCTGATTCAGCACAGACTTTATGGCATTTTCCAGATAAGGAGACTCCTTATATGCAAGAACAACAAATGTATGTATGGGTTTTTCCATGTTGACACTCCTTCGCAGTTAATGTGCTGATTATATTCAGCAGTATTATATTCTTTATAAACTTCACATTCAATCAACGGAGTACGCTGTTTCCGTTCCTTCTTCCCTCACGCAAAAGAAGAACAGCCGCACAGATCATGAAGACCAGATTTGTCAGAATCAGGACCGCCGAGATGGTATTGCAGTCGGAAGCTCTGACCATAACCGCTGAAAGAAACCAGCAGGCCGCAGTCGAAACACCCGAACAGATGAGCTGATGATAATTGCGGCCGATGATGACAAACAGCTGTGAAAAAATCCATGTGAATGACAATGTTACACCGCTGATGATGCCCAGATAAAGATAGCCGTAGTACAGCCTTCCGGCTTCACCGTAAATGATTCCCATGGCGAAGCTTCCCATCAGATATGTCAGCGCCTCCGCAGCAGCTCCCATAGCCGCAGCACCGGCAAACAGAATCACTATATATTTTACGAACTGTTTCCTGTCACGGCTGTTCCAGCTCCTTGACATGTAGGGAGCCAGAGTGTAGATCAGCACATTGATCACCAGCTGCAGGAAAACCACCATCGTATAGATCGATGTATATATGCCGAGGGCATCAAGCCTGCCGATTCTCTCATAATAAAGCCTGGGCAGCGCAACGACCAGAGCCGCAAGCATTTCAAATATCATGATCGGAAGACATTTGACGAAGATCTGTACGGTGTGCGCATTCCAGCGGAGTCTGTGATCTGTTTCAACAATTGCCGATATCCTGCGGTAATTGTAGAAGAAGAAAATCAGTGCGCTGCATACAGACAGAACGGCAAATCCCAGTGCCAGGGAATGCGCTGCCAGCAGCACTGCCGTAAAAACCGCTGTATATATAATTGATCGGAGAATCATCGATTTTGCATTAATATCCATTGTCAGCTTCTGCTGGCCGAAGCAGTCCATCAGTTCGGTCATCGCCTCAAACAGCTTGAATACGGAATAAAGGATCAGAATATTTCTCTGCATGCTGTCATATCCGGAGCCGAACGCAATTATGATCAGAATGACAAATGCAAGAACAACTGCGCTGATTCTGGCAGCTGTATACTCTCCGAAAGTGTACTCATTATCCGTATCCGTCACCAGATATGTGCGCATGCCGAAAAGAGCCAGCGCATACAGCGTATTGCCGATGGATGTGGCAACTGCGTAATACCCGCTTTCGTCAGCACCGAGAATACGGAGAATCAGCACCGACATGATCCAGATCGCAAAGTTGTACAGCACCATGCCGGCAGTCGTCCAGCTCAGATTTTTCTTAAGTGTCTTTTCAGCCATTGTTGTACCTGCTTTGTACAGTATATCATTCCGTGAACATAATCCGGCCACAAAAACAGCAGAGTGCACATACTCCGGCATCAGAAAAGCGTGCAGTTACGCACGCTCTTTCAGGTATTCGGCTGCCGCTTCACATGCCGCAGACAGACCGGCGGCAATCTGATCCAGTGACATCGAGCTCACACCGCCCTTTTCCGCAGCCTGTGAAGGCAGATACGGCACATGGATAAAGCCGCTGATAATATCAGGATACTTCCTTGTGCATAAATCACGAACGCCGTACATGACATAGTTGCATACAAAGGTGCCGGCGGTATCTGATACAGATGCCGGTATCCCTGCCTCAAGAATCTTCTGCGTTACTGCCCGGTAAGGAAGAGATGCAAAGTATGCATCAGGACCGTCCTCCCTGATCTTTGCGTCATGAAGTTCGGTTCCCTCATTGTCAGCGATTCTGCAGTCAATGCAGTTTACCGCAATGCGCTCAACCGTGATGTCCGGCCGTCCCCCTGCCTGACCGACGGAGATAACTGCGTCCGGTCCGGTGTCGCAGATCGCTTTTTCTATCATTTCCAGTGATCTGCCGAACACCGTCGGTATTTCCAGCCTGATGATGTCAGCGCCGGCAATCCTGTCCGGCAGACGCTTCACGGCCTGCCAGGACGGATTGACTGTATCGTCCCCAAACGGATCAAATCCGGTAACCAGGATCCGCATCAGAATTTCCAGTTTCTGCCGCGGTACTGCGGCGGGAGCTTTTCCTGTGCATCTTCCATCATTTTGTCCAGATTCTCCTCGGTAAGTCTTCCGGATCTCTGCATATTGCCGAGAAGACCCATGGCCTTCTTCATCTTTTCGAACTGATTGATCAGCTTGTTGACTTCCGTCAGGCTCGTCCCGGATCCGTTGGCAATACGCTTCTTCATTGTGGATCTCAGTTTGTCGGGGTGAGCTCTTTCATACGGCGTCATGGACTGGATGATTGCCTTTGTGTGCTTCATGGAATCAGATGCCTTTGCCTCATCAATCATATCTGCATACTGATTGAATCCGGGAAGCATTTTCATGATTCCCCCCAGCGGCCCAAGCCTCTGAATCTGTTCAAACTGAACAAGCATATCCTCCATGGTAAACTGTCCGTTCATCATTCTTTCGGCTGACTTTTCAGCAGCTTCCAGGTCCATCTTCTCCTGGGCGCGTTCAACAAGTGATACAACGTCGCCCATGCCGAGAATACGGTCGGCCATACGGTCAGGATAGAAGATATCCATATCATCGATCTTCTCGCCCTCACCGACAAACTTGACGGGCAGTCCGGTGATTGCCTTGACCGAGAGAACACCGCCGCCTCTGGAGTCACCGTCAAACTTTGTGACGATAAGTCCCGTCAGCGGAAGCTGCTGCGCAAAGCTTCTGGCAACATTTACGATATCCTGACCTGTCATTGCATCGACTGTCAGAAGGATTTCATCTGCGTGTACAAGACTGTTGATGTCGGACAGCTCCTGCATCAGCTCTTCATCAATATGAAGACGGCCGGCAGTATCAATGAATACGGTATCGAAGCCGTTCTCAGCCGCATAGGCCATACCGCCTCTTACAGTATCGAGTGCCTTTACGGAAGGTCCTTCCGTATATACTTCAACATCAATCTCACGTCCGAGTGTCTGCAGCTGGTCAATGGCTGCCGGACGGATCACGTCCGCCGCAATCAGCAGCGGCTTTCTGTTCATCTTGTTTTTGACGATACGGGCGATCTTGCCGACGGATGTGGTTTTACCTGTTCCCTGAAGACCGACCATCATAATGACGGTGATTCCCGACGGCCTGAACTGCAGTTCCGCCTGTTCCGTACCGAGAAGCGCAATAATTTCATCATGTACGATTTTAACGAGCTGCTCTCCCGGCTCCACGGAATTCAGTACGTCTTCACCGCGTGCCTTGTCTCTGACACTGTTAAGAAAATCCTTTACGACTTTATAGTTAACATCTGCTTCAAGAAGTGCGAGACGTACTTCTTTCAGCATATCCTCCATGTTGCTGTCAGTCAGTTTGCCTTTTCCGGCAATATTTCTCATCGTCTTGTTCAGACGCTCACTCAGCGAATCAAATGCCATGGTAAATTCTCCTTTAACTTTGTTTATCATACCACAGAAAGAACAGTTTCACCCTCTCCGTATATTCATTAACAGAATGCACTTTTTCCGGAAGATGAATTACCGAAAGGCTGAAAATGATGAAAAGCCGCATCCGCGGCTTTCCATCAATGCATTGAAAGGAACAATCAGTGCATACGGATGCATCAAATCCGTTTATGCCGAGTATTCTATCTTTTCTGCGTATATATCTACATTGTAATAAGATTTGTCATCTTTCTGATAGCATGCAGACATCAGTCTGCCGATCACTGCAACTCTGCTTCCCGGAACCGCAAGCGTTTCCGCTTCGGTGCATAATCCCCTCCACAGGGTGACACGGAATTCATCATAACCCTGCATGCCGTCATCATTGCGGAAATTCTTTTCTGATTCAATAACAAGGCGGCAGACGCTGGCTCCTTTGGACGTTGTAGTAAATTCAGGACTCTGCTTGATCCTTCCGACAATCACACATGTATTCACTCTTCAGGTACTCCTTTCTGACGTGGCACCATTCTAAAAGATGAATACAATCCGGGCAAACTGCTCAAGTGTGCCGCTTTTGTCATTTTATGCAGAACAGAAACCCCCTATTCTGCATTTTTTCCCGTTTTGCGCAGAATCACAAGTGTTGAAGCATCGGTATGAATGCTTCTGATCATCTTCAGGCATGTCTCTGCACTCACCCTGCTGATCATCCGGAATTCGTCAAATACCGAGATGCCGTCACTGATTCCGTGGAACCAGGCTGCGCTCAGATCTGAGGGACTGTTCAGCAGATGAAGAATGGAACCCAGCGCTCTTTTCCGCAGCTGGTCAAGTGTCTGCTCTCTGATTCCTGATGAAATGCACTTCTCCATCTGACTGATGATGAAGCTTCTGAATGCTTCACCATCTTCCTTTTCATCCAGGAACAGGATATTCGCCCTGTCTTCCTCAATCTCCAGATCATAACTGAAGTACGGTGTAATGTATCCTTCATCGATCCAGTTCTGATAATCAGGATTGACCGCCGTGAACCAGGCATCAAGGCACAGCTTTATGCAGCATTCCCGCAGCGCCCTTTCATATGCGGATTCATCTCTGACTGCGAGTTTGAAGCCGATTGCGCTTTTGCCGCATGAAACATCCATATGAAGCACTGTTTTATCCTTTACGACCGCTGCCGGCTCCGCATAAACAGCACGTTTCAGCACCGGTGCTTCCGCAAAATGCCGGCACTGCTGGCTGGTTCGTATAATATCCATAATTGCAGCGGGATCACACGGGGTAACACATACGAGCATCATCCTCGACGGATGATAGTTCAGCCGGTATGCCTCCTCAAGTATCTTCCTGCTGAAGCTTCTGATGCTTTCAGGCGATCCGACAATATCCTCATTGACCGGATGAACTGCATACATGTTCTTCATGACTTCCAGCATGATCCTTGAATCCGGATCCTGGTTATACATGTTTCTTTCTTCCAGTATGATTCCTTTTTCTCTTTCAACGGACTGCTCACTGACCGAAAAATCCTGAACAAAATCCAGCAGAAGCCGCAGCGGCTCACTGATGTCACCGGCCGAGGAATTAAAGTAGTACACCGTCTCTTCATATGATGTGTAGGCGTTGACGCTGGCTCCCATCCGCGAAAAATCATCCATGACATCGCCATGGTCAGACTCAAAGAGCTTGTGCTCCAGAAAATGTGCAGTCCCTTTGGGAAAGCTGTACACCCTGCCCTGTTCGTCCGTCTGACAGCAGTCAAGGGAACCGTAGGGAGTCGCAAACAGACAGGAGGTAGTCACAAACATCGGCTTATGTATCACGACAGCCTTCAGCCCTCCCGGCATCGTTTCCTCGTACCAGGTTTCACGGAACACCGGATCACTGAACTTCTTCATCTGATGCCTCCTGTTCCAGGATATAAACCGTCTTCAGCGCAAGCGTGCTCCATGCATCGATAATCTGCTGTCTGTTTGTTTCATTGAATCTGCGGATCATATCCGATACGGGATCATCCCTGCCGAGAATCACCGAACGGTAATCATCCCAGATCAGCGAAGGCACATGATCCATGGAACTTCTCCATGAAGCAATATACATTTCTCTTGCCGTCTCCATGTCCTGCTCTGAAAAGTCTCCGTTCTTCATGCGCTCCAGCTGCTTTTCTATCAGTCTGACAGCTTCATTGATGCTGGCTGCCTCCATGCTTGTTGATATGCGGAGAATTCCGTCAAAAATCATATTTTCGGAACCGACCGCATAGCAGAGGCTGTTCTTTTCACGTATCTCCTGAAAAAGCATACTGGTCGGAAGTGCGCCGAAAATTCCGTTGCCGAGCATAAAAGCAGGCATATCGTCATCGGTATAAACATGTCCCGTATCATAAAGCATTACCAGACTGCTCTGACTGATCTGCTTCTTTTCTCTGACTTCCGCTTTTCTGCCGCAGTGAAGATGCATAATATTGAAAAAACTGTCCCTGTCCTTCAGAGGAAAATACTTTTTCATATACGAAAGACAGGCTCCTTCATCAACATTTCCCAGAACAAACAGGTCTGTATTCCCCCTGCTGACAAGGTCACGGTACACGGCGGAGCACTTTTCATTGCTGATTTCCAGCAGTTCGTCTGCCGAAGGCGTGCATCGCATTGCATAGCTGCCCCCGTAAAGTGCAGCTGCCCTCTCATTTGCATAATAAGCCGGATCATCATTCAGCATATTTACGGATTCAACTGCCTTCAGCCGGCATTCCCTGAACAGATTTTCATCAAACAGACCGTTTTCCATCCTCGGCTCCAGTGCAAACTGTGACAGAATTTCAAACTGTTTTTCGAGGATGTCCTCTTCAAGATATGCAGAGTCGGGACAGGTAACCGTCATCTCCAGAAGATCGCAGGAACCTCTCGGATCATTTGCCACGGAAAAGGATGCACCGTACAGATTGTCAAACAATGCCTGCACTTCCTGCTTTGTCTGGTATGCGCGGCAGCTGTCGGACAGCAGAAAAGACAGCAGGAACATTCCCGCCCTGTCGGCTTTGCTGATGTCTTTCATAAAATTCAGTGCCAGCGTAACTTCCTTGAACTTTTCGGTTTTATGGATATGAAGCCGGCATCCTCTGCAGATCTGATAATGTTTCATAAAACAATGGAAACCTTCCGGTTTCCATTATACTCCTTATGATTTATTAAGCGTCCTGCGCTTTTCGGCGGCAATCCGGCGCTGCGCCTTTTTTATATCTTTTGCCCATTTGCAGGAAGATGATTTCGTACCGCCGCATGATGAAGCACTTCCGCATGACGCACATTCGCTTCCGCCTCCGTTATACAGATAACGGATATCAAGAATCACAATCACTGCCAGTATAAGAAGTACTGCAACTGTTCCAAATGACATAACCTCTCCCTTCGAAATCATCATACTCATTTCAGCCGCAAAGTCAATTAGTCTGCACTAACTGATATGTTTAAGAAAAGATACGGCTTTTGCCGTATCCTCTCTATTCACTGTCCTTCTTGATATATACATCTCTCGGCTTTGAACCCTGTGCCGGACCGATGACGCCTTTTTCCTCCAGTACGTCAATCATGCGGGCAGCACGGTTGTATCCGATGCCGAATCTTCTCTGCAGAAGTGACGTTGACGCTTTCTGCACATCAATCACATACTGTCTGATTTCACCGTACAGCGGATCTTCTGCCGCTCCGGCTACCGCAGTATCTTCATTTCCGGCAACACCGTCCAGTCTGATGAAGGCATCATCGTACATCGGGATTGCCTCCGAGGAAACAAATTCCGTAATGCGCTCAACTTCATCATCCGTGATAAATACACCCTGGACACGGGTCGCCGCCGATGCGCCGATCGGCATGTAGAGCATGTCACCGTTGCCGAGCAGACGCTCTGCGCCGATATGGTCAAGGATTGTCCTTGAATCGATTCCGGAAGAAACAGCAAACGCGATTCTGCTCGGAATATTTGCCTTGATTACACCGGTGATGACATCCGTGGACGGACGCTGCGTAGCGATAATGAGATGAATGCCGGCGGCACGCGCAAGCTGTGTGATCCTCTGGATGCTGCCTTCAACTTCTTTTCCAGCCACAGCCATCAGATCCGCCATCTCATCAACAATGACCACGATGTAAGGCATTCTCTTCGGCTTCGGTGATCCGTCCGGATTCGGCTCGGTATCCCTGTCAACCTTGTCGTTGTAGCCCTGAATATTTCTGACTCCGCATTTTGAGAACATATCATAGCGGTCTTCCATGATCTTGACGATCACCTTCAGGGCATTGTTTGCCTGATTCGGATCATTGATCACGGGTCCGATCAGGTGCGGTATCTTCTGATACGGAGTAAACTCAACTTTCTTCGGGTCAACAAGCAGAAGCTTGACGTCTTCAGGCTTTGTCCTCAGAAGAAGCGATGTGATGATGGAATTCATGCATACTGATTTTCCCGATCCGGTTGCACCGGCAATCAGCAGATGCGGCATTTTGTCCAGACGGCATGTAACGATATTGCCCATCAGATCCTTGCCGAGCACGATCAGAAGCGGCTGTCCCATGTCTTTCTCCGGAATCTGGGTTATCAGTTCCTTCATTTTGACAGGTGTCGCCTTCTGATTGGGAATTTCCACACCGACAGCGTTGTGGCCGGGAATCGGGGCTTCAATTCTGATATCCCGCACCGCCAGCTGCATCTTGATATCATCCGTCAGACCGAGAATTCTGGAAACCTTGATATTCGCATCCGGTCTGATCTCAAATTTCGTAACAGCCGGACCGATATGTGTATCGATCAGCCTTGCCTCGATATCGAAATTGCGGAGCACCTGTATCAGAAGCTCTGCTTTTTCAGCTGCGGCTTTTTCGTTAATGTCATCCTTGTCCCTTGCCGGAACAGGATCAAGCAGCGTAATCTTCGGAAGTCTGTAAGGCTTTTTCGGTCTTGATCCGCGCGGCGTTTCAGGAACTTCAGCTTTTGTTTCGGGCACCGGCGCTTCACGGACAACGGGCGTGACATATTCCTGTTCCATCACGATTTCCCTGTACGGAGGTTCCTGAACAGGCTGTTCATATTCCGGTTCCTCAAAGTCAGGATAATCATCTTCATATTCCGGCAGTTCCGGAGGCTCAGGCATTGCCGGCGCAGCAGGTTCCTCTTCGGGCACAGCTGCCTCGGGCTGTTTTGCCCTGTCGGTAAGATCGTCAACCGTCATGAATACCGGACGTCTTCCGGCAGGCTCCGGCTCACTTTCAGGCTGAACCGCAGCCGGTTCGTCTTTATAAGGCCTAAGGCTGTCATCCTCAACCGGTCTGTCGTCAAAACGAATATCGATTGCGCTTCTGCTCACACCGGCATCATACTGTTCAAAAGGCCTGACCGGAACCATATCATCGGTCGTATCAGCCTCTATCATACGGATTGACGAAACGCTCCTGGGACCGTTGATCATCTTCGGCGTATCTGCCGTAACAGGCTCAGCTTCCTCAAAGTCGTCATATTCATCATCTTCCTCTTCATCATCGTCGTCATCATCTTCGGTTGAAAAGTATTCCGAAATTGTCGCAAATGCCTGCTTGTAAACTTCCAGATTGACAAGCAGAAGCGCCGCAATGATAAACAGGACGAAAATCACAAGGATTGTGCCGTTCCAGTCAACCAGGAATGTCGTAATGCTCAGAAGCAGTGCACCGAGAATTCCGCCGGCCACATCAATTGCCGGGGTATCGGTGAACATGCTGCGGGCATTTACCGCATAATCCGTAAGGATTTCAAACCCCTTCATATTCCTGGAAGTCTTTGCGAAAGCCACAGTTAAAAGCAGTGCCGTAACAATGAGAATAATTGCCATCGGATTTCTGCTTGATGTATTGCCGCTGCGGCGGTTGATCATCGTGACCAGAATCTGGACCACGATAACTCCCATCATGATAAAGTAAAACTCACCGAACAGGAATCTGCACAGGCGGCTCAGGAATATTCCGATGACGCCCATCTGAAGATAGGCGACAACTGTCACAGCCAGGATCACAATAATCCATATGATCTGCTTCAGTTCCTGATCCTTTGCCTCTTCGGCCTTCGTTTTTCTTTTTTTCGCCGCCGATGAGCGGCTCGCAGCAGATGTATTTTTCTTCTTTGCAGTCACGAATTTCCCTCAGTTTAATCTTTCGTATTAATTTCAACAATTGCCGGCAGGATCATCGGCCTCTTGCCTGTTTCCTTCATGACATAGCGGGCAATCTTCTCTCTTGCTTCCGCCCTGCACTCCATATTGTCATATGTTCCGGCTGCCACAGCGTCATTGATCGTACGTTCAAGAATGTCGCCGACTTCCTTGACGATGTAGTCTGCATCCTTCAGATAGATCACGCCCCTGCTCTGTACATCAGGGCCGCCGATAATCTCCTTGGTCTGATGATTGACAACAACACCCACAATAATCGCTCCGTCAGTGCTCAGCAGCTCCCTGTCCTTCAGCACCATTCCCTGGGCATCCAGATTATCCGTTCCCTGAACCATGACATCGCCGGTTTCGACACTGTCAAATCTTCTGTTAAGCGTTCCGTTTTCCAGCACGGCAACCTGTCCGTTGTTCAGAACGATAATGTTGTTGGCGGGATAGCCCATATTAAATGCAATATTGGCATTGGAAATCAGCTGCCTGTATTCACCCTTAACCGGAATGTAATACTGCGGATTCAGAAGATAAATCATCATCTTCAGGTCCTCTATGCTGGCATGCATGGAGAATGTGCGCTTGCTGTCCACGGCATGCACGTTGCTTGTTTCCTTATACAGGTCATCCTCCATCGTGCTTTCAAAACGCTCGGTTCCGGGAACTGCCGGAGAGGCAATAATCACGGTATCGGACGGTCTCAGCTGGATCGTATCATCTTCACGCGTGGCAATCTTGTGCACCTTTCTGAAGATGGAGGAACCGCTGCCGGCGACGATCACCACAACATTCTCCATATCATTCGAGAAATTCTGCGGTGCGATGTCGAGACCGGCGGGAATTCTGTAATAATCCAGAGCTGCCAGATCCTGAAGCAGGTTTCTGAGCTCCTCATCGTAAATCATGACCTTGCGGTTGTACTTGTTCGCAAGTTCGATAATCTCGATGATACGGTAAAGATTCTGACGGTATGACGTAATAACAATACGGTTCTTTGACTCTTCAAAGTACGGTTCGATCTGAAGTGAGATGCGGTGGTTCGGCGATGAATGTCCTTCCCTTGTGGAGCCGACGGATTCCGTCATCAGGGCAAGAATGCCTTTTCCGCCGAGTTCCGTAATATCACTCATTGCAAACTTAAATGCATCGTTCTTAACATCGTAGTCGACAACGAATTCACTCGAGTAAACTACATATCCGTCATCCGTCTTAATGGCAAGACCGAAACCGTCTGCGATGGACTGCGTTGTTCCGAATGTACGGATTGTAGTAGTTCCGATTTTAAAGCTTGTATTCCGCCTGACGCGGTGAATGCTGTAATCCCTGATTCCTTCCTTCTTCGCTTTTCTTTCAAACATGCGGGCTGTCAGCGGGGCCATATACAGCGGGGCCTTCACGACTTTGACAAGATGTGTAAGAGCACCCATGACATCATCATGTCCGTGAGATATAAATATACCTTTGATTCTGTCCTGGTTTTCAATCAGATATGAGAAATCAGGGATGATCATTTCAACTCCGAGATTATCCTCACTGCTGGGATATCTGAGGCCGCATTCAATCACGTAAATATCATCATTGTTTTCAACAACATACATGTTTTTGCCGTCTTCATCGAGACCGCCAAGTGCAAAAATACGTACCTTACTCATTATGATCCTCCTTGTAGTTATAAAAATTCCCTTATTTATATATTATAACGGAATTTTGTTTATGAATGAAGATTGGTTAGAGTGCCTCTCCGTCAAGACTGAAAGACTTTGCCGCAGTGATTCTCACATCCGCAATATCTCCCTCCCTGACATTTCCGGCATCAAAATTAACAAGTCTGTTTGATTCAGTGTATCCGCACATACGGTCGGGATTGCGTTTGGAAGGACCGTCACAGAGCACTTTCAGAACTTTTCCGACACATTCCTCATTGTTCATTTTCGAGTATTTTGCCACACGTTCATTGAGCACCTGCAGTCTCTGTTTTTTCACTTCGGCAGGAACATTGTCTTCCATGGAAGCCGCAGGCGTTCCCTCGCGGGGGCTGTAGACAAATGTATAGGCATTATCAAAACGGCAGTAGTCCACAAGCGCCAGCGTATCCTCAAACTGAGCGTCTGTTTCACCGGGGAATCCGACAATCAGATCGGTTGTAAAGGTAATACCCTTCACCCTGCTTTTCATCTCATCCACAAGCCTGCGGAAATCATCAGACGTATATCCCCTGTTCATCTTTTTCAGAATCTCATCATTGCCTGACTGCACCGCCAGATGCAGGGCGGGCATAATGTTGGGACGGTCGCGCATGGCATCAATCGTAGTAATGCTGTAGTCGCGCGGATGAGAAGAATAAAAGCGGATTCTGTCAATACCGGTCTCACTGACGCCTTCAAGAAGCTTCGTAAAGCCGTCCTCCATGCCGAGATCTTTTCCGTAGGCATTGACATTCTGTCCGAGCAGGGTGACTTCCCTGCCGCCGCTCTCCTTAAACTTCTGTACTTCCTCAATGACATATTCATAAAGCCGGCTTCTTTCCCTGCCGCGGGTATACGGAACAATGCAGTATGTGCAGAATTTGTCGCATCCGTACGCAATATTGACAAACGCTTTGTATTTCCGGCTGCGCTCCACGGGCATCTGTTCAACAATATTCCCCTGATGGGAAGACACATCGATTGTCCGGCTTCCGGACATTGTCTTTTTCAGCAGTTCGGGCAGTCTCGCCAGATCGTGCGTACCGAAAACCAGATCAATCTGCGGATAGCTTCTGATGATCTGTGAAACGATTCCCTCCTCCTGTGACATACATCCGCACAGAACAAAAATTTTGTCAGGATGTTCCGTCTTGAAATGCTTCAGGTTTCCGATTTCTCCGAGGACATGTTCCTCAGCCGCGTGCCTGACGGCACAGGTATTAAAAATGATGACGTCGCTGTCTTCATAACCCGTTCCGCATTCAAAGTTCATCATTTCCAGTATGCCCGCAATTGTTTCACTGTCGCGCACATTCGCCTGGCATCCGTATGTCCTTATAAAATATTTCCTGCCCGTTCCGAGCTGTTTTATATCCTCAGCCGCAGTAAAAACACTGCGGACAGGGTCGCCTGTTCGTTTTGCTTCACTTTTTCTGTCGGGCAGTCTGTAATCTTTCATCTTATTCTCCTGAATCGGAGTTCATTATAACAGCAAGCATGGCAAAAAGAAAACCGATGAGATTATCATCGGCCTTCTTTTTCATTTTTCTACAATCAGCGATTACTCAACCGTAATAGCTTCTACCGGGCATGTTCCGGCACAAGCACCACAACTGATGCAAAGGTCTGTGTTGCATTCAGACTTTCCATCATCATCGAGTGAGAGAGCTTCTACAGGGCAAACACCTGTGCAGGCACCACAACCGATGCAAAGATCCTTATCAATTACTGCTGGCATGATATATCCTCCTGACAAAAGTATAATAACACCCCTTTATTTGCTTAGTCACCACTAACTGTGAAATTCCTGCGGCTAACATTTATAAGCGCAGACTGCTTCATCCGCCCGCTTCTTCTGCATATATGCACCGTCCCACAGAAAAAAGCGTCTTACTTACGTTCAGACGCTTTGTTTCGCTGTACTCTGCCGGCTATACTCTCATTTCCGGCCTGATCTGGATTCTTTCCGCGGATATGCATCTGTTTGTCGCATCATCCGTTCTGATCAGGATGCCGCATATAACCGCAGGTTTATCGGACGGGGTGAAGCGTGTCTGTTCCCTGTATACCATGCGTCTGATCACTTCGTCAGTATCTCTGCCGAGAATACTGTCAAATGGTCCGCACATTCCCGCATCGGTAATATAGGCACATCCGTCAGTCACCTGCTCGTCCGCAGTCTGCACATGTGTATGCGTTCCGATCACTGCCGTAACCCTGCTGCGGAAAATATGGTAAAACACCTGTTTTTCACTTGTGGCTTCCGCATGGAGGTCCACAATGATGATATCCGCATCAATTTCCTGCAGCAGGCTGTTCATGGCCGTAACAGGATCCCCTGCAGCTATATCCATGAACACCGTTCCGAGAAGATTTACCACAGCAATTCTTCTGCCGCGGCATTCCCTGATGATATACGGTTTTCCTATATCCGCCGGTTCAAGATTTGCCGGGCGGATCATATCGGGGCACTGACTGAAATTTCCTATAATCTCACTTTTTGAGAATGTATGGTTGCCGAGAGTGATCACATCTGCACCGGCCTCTTTCAGCTGCCGGTAGATTTTTGAAGTAATACCTTTGCCATGTGCACTGTTTTCACCGTTGATGATCGTGAAGTCAGCTGAATATTGTTTCTTTATCTGAGGCAGATAACTGATCACGGCATCCCTGCCGCTTCTGGCAACAACATCTCCGAGAAAAAGGATATTCATAAAGCTGTTTACTGTGCCAGTTCCTGAACTCTGACCTCTCTGATCAGAGTGACTTTGATCTGACCCGGATAGGTCATCTCATTTTCGATTCTGTCCTTGATCTCATGTGCGACTTTGTACATTGTCTCATCATTGATCTTTTCCGGCTGAACCATGACACGGATTTCACGGCCTGCCTGGATTGCATATGCTTTATCTACACCGTCATAGGATGTAGCGATTTTTTCGAGCTGTTCAAGACGCTCAATATAGTTTTCCATCGATTCATAACGCGCTCCCGGACGGGCTGCACTGAGTGTGTCAGCCGCAGCGACCAGCACCGCGATAATATCATCCGCAGGAACATCCCCGTGATGACTTTCAATAGCATTGACTACAATATTGCTTTCTCCGTACTTCTTTGCCAGCTTTGCGCCGAGTTCGACATGCGAACCTTCCTGCTCAAAGTCCACAGCCTTGCCGATGTCATGCAGCAGACCTGCACGCTTGGCAAGCTGCTGGTTCAGTCCGAGCTCTGCAGCCATAATTCCGGCAAATGTCGCAACTTCCATGGAATGCTCGAGAACATTCTGACCGTAGCTGTAACGGTAGCGGAGTCTTCCGACGAGTTTTGTAAGCTCTCTGTTGAGGCGGTTGATTCCGAGTCTGAATACTGCCTCCTCACCAAGCTTCTGAATGCTTTCATCAAGTTCTCTGGAAACCTTGTTGATGACTTCTTCAATACGGCCGGGCTGGATCCTGCCGTCCTTCATCAGCTGTTCCAGCGACTGCTTGGCAATTTCCCTTCTGATCGGGTCAAAGCATGATACCGTGATTACATCCGGTGTATCATCGATAATCAGGTCAACTCCGGTTGCCTGTTCGATTGCCTTGATATTTCTGCCTTCACGGCCGATAATGCGGCCCTTCATATCTTCATTGGGAAGAGAAACGACGGAAACCGTTCTTTCGATGGTTTCTTCCTGTGAATATCTCTGAATTGCGGTCGCAATAATATTGCGGGCGTTGTCAGAGGCTTTTTCCTGTGCGATCTCATCCTGTTCATGCAGGTAAGCCGCAATATCTTTTTCACATTTTTTACTGACGGCATCCATCAGTTCTTTTCTGGCTTCCTCCTGATTCATGCCGGCAACTTTTTCGAGTACCAGAATCTGATCATTGATCTTCTTCTGTAAATCCTGTTCCATCCTGCTGATGTTATTCAGCTTGTCTTCAGCGAGTTTGGTCTTTTCATCAAGTTTCTTTTCTTTGACTCCGAGATTTTCCTCACGGAAATTCAGATTATCTTCTCTTCGAAGGAGTTTGTTTTCAGTCTGCTGGATCTTGTTGCGCTGATCCTTCATTTCCTTCTCAGCCTGCAGTTTCATTTCATAAACTTGCTGCTTACCGTCAAGGTTAGCCTGGCGGACGATACTCTCTGCTTTAGAATTTGATTCTTCAAGCAGGGCCTGTGCTTTCACTTCAGCCTTGTCGAGGCCTGCCTTGCTCATTGCAGCTCTTACGATAAATCCGATAACAATTCCGATTACACCACACAGAACGGACATCAAAATATTTCCCATGACTGTCCTCCATTCTGTTATACTGTTGAGATTTCTCCCAAAGGGTATTATACAATGAAAGCACCTTTTTTCACAAGGTGCCTGTAAATCATATTGGCATTCTGTATCCGCTGTCACTTTCTGTTCAGCATTGACACAATATCGAAAACGAACCTGTTTCCGTCTACGTGCTTTTCTCCGCAGTCAATAACTTCTGCGCTTCTGATCATCCTTCTGCAGAACCTGTGGTACAGTCCGTCAGATGCAAATACTGATTTTTTCTCCAGTGCGGTAAACAGATCATGGGACAATGCATGAAGACGGATTTCAGCCGCAAGCGATCTTCTGCTGATGGAGAGCGGTTTCCCGAACAGCTCCCTGTAATGCGTCAGGACAGCATGCGCCAGAACATACGATGCATGACTGCCGTTTTTAAGAAAAGCCTTCAGATGATCGTCTGATGCAATATGCACGGCGCAGTCATCGAAGCCGACCCTGATCTGATTGTCGGTGATAAACCATCTGATCATAATAATTCCTTTCCGCGGATTGTGTCCGGTCTGAGAAAAGAGAAGCATGTACCGCTTCCCTTTTTCATCCTTATTCAGTCTCTGCTGTTTCCGGTTTCGGGAACAGTTTTTCCTTGAGGGCTGCGGTCACTTCCTCGTCAACCTCGGGATGATTCTTCAGATATTCTCTGACAGCCGCAAATCCCTGTCCGATCTTCTCACCCTTATATGAGAACCACGCTCCTGCTTTGTCAATGATGTCATTTTCAACTGCCAGGTTAATGATCTCATCCACATGTGTGATTCCTTCTCCGTAAAGCATATTCACTGTGGCTGTACGGAACGGAGGCGCAACTTTGTTCTTGACGACCTTGATCTTGACAACGTTTCCGTAGGCATCCTGGCCGTTTTTGAGAAGTTCTCCTTTTCTTACATCCAGACGTACCGATGCATAGAATTTCAGAGCACGGCCGCCCGGTGTTGTTTCGGGATTGCCGAACATGATGCCGACCTTTTCACGCAGCTGGTTGATAAAGATTGCCGTGCAGTTCGAACGGTTCATAACTCCGGCAAGTTTTCTCATAGCCTTCGACATCAGCCTTGCCTGCAGGCCGACGGAAGCATCGCTCATTTCACCGTCAAGCTCCGCCTGCGGAACAAGTGCGGCGACAGAGTCAATGACAACAAGATCAATCGCTCCTGATTTAATCAGGACCTCCGTAATTTCCAGAGCCTGCTCACCGGAATCCGGCTGCGATAAAATCAGTTCGTCAATATCAACACCAAGCTTCTTTGCATAGACGGGATCGATGGCATTTTCAGCATCGATAAATGCACATCTGCCGCCCTCTTTCTGGCATTCGGCGATCGCATGCAGGGCAAGCGTGGTTTTGCCGGAAGATTCGGGACCGTATATTTCAATGA
This sequence comes from Solobacterium sp., assembly GCA_024696355.1. Lineage (GTDB taxonomy): Bacteria > Bacillota_I > Bacilli_A > Erysipelotrichales > Erysipelotrichaceae > Bulleidia. Next base: position 87,437 of record JAILGV010000030.1, on the reverse strand, counting down.
TACGTCCTTTCGGATAACCGCCGATTCCCAGTGCCGCATCGAGTGCCAGTGATCCCGACGGAATCGCATCAACCGATACATCGGCTCTGTCACCCAGACGCATGATGGACCCTTTTCCGTATTCTTTTTCGATTGCTTTCAGGGCATCTGCCAGAAGCTGGTCTTTTTTGCTGTCAGTATCTTTCAGACCTGTTTGTTTTTCCTTTGCCATTTACGTTATGCCTCCTACTGTTTTAATTGCAGCGGATTATCAAATTCCCCTGTTTTTTTATTTTGATTCCAGAATATCGTCTTTCAGCTGGTTGAAATAACTGATTCCGCTGGCCATTGACACAAAGGCCGAGAACCAGAGCATCACTTCAGTAACCGGCAGATCCCAGAGCTCAAACGGAAGATTGTTCAGAAGGATCAGTGCAATCGTGATCATCTGTGCAAATGTCTTAACTTTTCCCAGCATCTGCGCAGCCACGACCTTGCCGTTGGTTGCGGCGATCATACGGCATCCGTCGACAATAATATCGCGGCAGACCATGATGATAACCGGAACAACCGGAATGATTCCCCTGCTTGCGAAAAGAATAAACATTGTCGTCGTCAGCATTTTATCTGCAATCGGATCAGCAAACTTTCCGAATGTCGTCATGAGATTTCTTTTTCTGGCAATCTGTCCGTCAAAATAGTCAGTGATCGCAGCAATGAAATAAATTGCCAGGCAGATCAGATTCACTACCGACAGGCTTACGCCGGAAACGTTCAGAATTTTCATCTGCAGACCTGCCTGAGCGTACGGGAAAATATAAATCAGTACAACGACAGGTATGAGAATAATGCGGAATAATGTCAGTCTGTTTGGAAGATTCATACAATTCTCCTCTTTTAACAAATGCTAGTATATCACATCAGATCAGATTTCCGATGCTTTTGCATAAGGAAAGGGAAGGATCTCTCCCTCCCCTGAATGAGCACACTCTGTAAGCCATGTTCTGTCTCCGGTTGCCCGGATGGCAGCCATTTATCTGTGCCGCGGGGCACCTTCCGCTTCACTTCATTTCGCTTGCGGAAGTTCTCCTACCAAATTTGGATTTCTCGCTTGCGGGGTTTATCGCGTTCCACCTGCAGGGTTTCCCCTGCAGCTTCGTCACTGTGACACCTTAAGGGCTTCGGCCATAGAATCATCCTTAGGCACTAAGCACCGCCGTCAGCTTCCGCTGCCTGGCCTTATTGATTGGACCAGCACAATCACTACTGTCATCGCAGACAGTGCGAGCATGGACTTTCCTCTAACATTTCTGCCAGCGGCTGCCCGTTGCACTCATTATTCCTCTTTCTGAAGTTTGGACATCTGTTCCTCGAGACGGGAAATTCTCTTCAGAATGTCCACATTTGCAGCACCCTGTGCCGCAGGAGTCGGATTGGCTTCAAGGGCTCTGGTGCGGCCTTCCTCTTCAATCAGTTTCGCACGAAGTGAAGCATTCGTCCGTTCCAGTTCGGCAATTTTCTGATTCAGCTCGGATGTAATCTCCTGATATGTCTGATAGTCTTCCATGATCAGATCAAGAAAACTGTCAACTTCAGTTGCACTGTATCCTTTAAAGTCAATGTCAAACTGTTTATCAAGGATCGTCTGAATATCCAAATTTACCTTACCTGCCATATTAATCACGCTCCTGTCTGATATTATCTCATCACGTTTTTCCAAAGTAAAGCGCCTGCTTCCTTATTTAAATAGAAAAAGGTATAATACTTTTCGGATGGTGAAGGAATGGTAAATTACCCCGACGGAAGAAAATCTCATTTCCAAACGGAAACGGTTTCCGCCGCCCACCGCGGCATGGAACTGGAAGCGGACATCAACTCAACCAACCGCTGGTATCTCGATCAGGATATTGCCGTCATCTACAAGAAGCCGACACCTGTGCAGATTGTCAAGGTTGACTATCCTGCCAGAAGCGCCGCAAAGATCTCGGAAGCATACTTCAAAGTGCCCAGCACGACCGACTACAACGGGATCTACAAAGGAAAATATCTTGATTTTGAAGCCAAGGAATGTGCCCTCAAGACTTCATTCCCGATCAAATCGATCCATCCCCATCAGATCAGACATCTTGACAACGTAACCAGGCACGGTGCGATTGCATTTGTGATCGTCCGCTTCACCCATCTCGGTGAAACCTATTACGTCATCGCCTCTGAAATGACTGAATATATCCGTACATGCGGAAGAAGTTCCATACCTTACAAATGGTTTCAGGAACATGGTTATATGATTCCCTACAATTATGTAAAGCCCGTTGACTATCTTCAGATTGTTGACCGGCTCTATTTCAAGGAGAAAAAATGAGCACCCGCAAACCTCATAGAAATGTAAAAAAATCCGGAACAGGCAATGTGCCTGCCGTCAGAAGAAAAAGAAGAACAAAAAGGAAAGTCAATACGAGGAATCTCTGGACTGTCATTTTTGTTATCTGTATATCTCTTGAAATCATAGTCGCTTCAATCGGCATGTATCTGCTGCACGGAATGCTTGAGACAAAGCCGGAGCTGAATGTTGATGATTTCTTCTCGGCGGAATCCTCGCACATTTACGACAAGGACGGCAGACAGATCGCAGACTTCGGAACACAGATCCGCGAAAACGTATCTTACAACGAAATGTCGGAATCCCTGATTGATGCCTTCGTCGCTGTTGAAGACTCCCGTTATTTCAAACATGACGGATTCGACCTGCCGCGGTTCACAAAATCCGCACTGGTCAATGTCAAAAATATCCTGACGCACAATTCCAGCCGTCAGGGCGGCTCCACATTCACCATGCAGCTGGTCAAGCTGACATATTTCCAGAATGATGAAGCAGGCACATCCAGAACCAAGGACATCGAATATAAAGTCCAGCAGATTGTGCTTGCCAGGGAACTGGAACAGAAGTCCAACAAAAAAGCAATCTACGAAATGTATCTGAACAAAATGAATTTCGGCGGGAGCGGAAATATCAGAGGCATTGAAAAAGCAGCCCAGTATTATTACGGGAAGCATGCCGGAGAACTGAACCTGCCCGAAGCAGCCATGCTCGCCGGCGTAATCAACTCGCCTTATTACTACGATCCCCACAATTTCCTGGATTATGCAACAGACAGAAGAAACACCGTTCTCTATCAGATGCTGAATCACGGATATATCACCAAGGAAGAGTACAGACTTGCAAAATCCGTAAAAGTTGAAGATACACTGATTGATCCCAACTCATCACGGGGATCACACGGCGGGGAAAAATATCAGTATCAGTCATATATTGATACCGTCATCAATGAAGCGGCCAAAATCACGGGACAGGATCCCTACAGCGTGGCTATGGATATCTATACATTCATGGACCCGAACGTTCAGGCCGTCATGGATGACATTCAGGAGGGAAACTACTCCGACCGTGTTGTCTTCCCTGACGAACTGATGGAAGTCGGAATGATTTCGGAAAACAATCAGACCGGTGAAATTGTCGCTATCGGCGGAGGAAGAAACTACGGACGCGGCGGAAGCATGCTGCTGAATCACGCAACAAGCCAGTACAAGCAGCCGGGTTCATCCGTCAAACCGTTCCTTGACTATGCCCTTGCCTTCGAATACCTCGGATGGGCAACAAGCCATGTCGTCACTGATAAGCCGATTACCTATCAGGGCACGAATATGGTAATCAAAAACGCCAACGGCCAATATAACGGAGAGGTAACTCTCAGTTATGCCATTGCCGCATCGTTGAATACACCTGCAATCCAGTGTTTCCAGGAAGTTATCAATACAGCCGGATGGCAGACCGTTGCCGATTATATCAAGAGTCTGAATTTCTCACATGTAGATGCCGAAGCATTTGATGTGGGCTTTGCAATCGGCGGCAGCAATTTCACTGTTTCCGCAAAGGAACTGATGGCTGCTCATGCAGTTATCATGAACGGCGGCTACTATATCGAACCGCATACGATTTCCAAAATTGTCTTCCGCAGCGGCGCGCAGGAACCGCTCACGCCGACTTACACTCCCGCAGCAGTATTGTCTGCACAGGCCGCATGGCTGACCAGCCGTCTGATGTACTATGCAATCCACGGCGGAGTATATAACTATCTGCAGATTCTTGACAGAGGCTACGCAACCTACGGCAAAACCGGTACAACAGACTGGGGTTCCGAAGGACTGCAGTACAATATCCCCCAGGGTGCTTCCAAAGACAAATGGATGGTTTCCGAAACAAGCCAGTACACAACAGTCGTCTGGGTCGGATATGAAAAAGGCGTGAAGGATGCCAATACTTATTTCGATTCAGAAAAATCCAACCTGAATATACCGGGCAATATATCCTCGATTATTCTTGATGCGCTGCACGCCGACAGCACCCCGCAGGAAGTCGCAAAGCCTGACGGCATATCCACCATCACACATATCCTCGGCACCTTCCCCTACGCATCACCTGCCTCTGATATGGACAGCAGCATGATTACTTCCGGTTATATCAAGAGTCAGTATGCAACGCTCGTCAATCCGCAGAGCGCAGAGATCGAAAGCATGGCATCATTTGATGCCAAAGTCGATGACAACAACAACGTCACTCTGAACTGGTCTGTATATCCCGACCGCAGCAAGCTGGAAACCGCAGACGGAACCATGGATATCAGCCTTTATGACAGTGCCGGAAACATACTTGTTCAGGCATACGGCAAGCGGCTGTTCGACTGGAGCTGGGTATACGGACCTGTCCGGTACAAGGCACAGATCAGACAGAACGGCACGCTGGTCAAGGAAGTGACAAGCGCCTCTGACACATGGTCTGAAGAAGTCGATCTGGCAGCGGGAACCACAACAGAAGCCTGCGGTTTCTATGCATATGAATCCGGCGCGGGAGCTTCAAACGAAATCTGCATCACCTTTACAACCAAGGAAAAGAAAAAGGATCCGGAGCCGACTCCGGAACCCGAACCAACACCTGATCCTGCCGAAGAATGTCAGAATTCAGGCGGTACATGGAACGGCAGCGAATGTGTATATCCTACACCGGAACCCGAACAGCCCGAAGATAACCAGAATACGGAAAACGGAGAAACAACGGGATAACATCTGCCTGCATCATCCACAGTCAAAGCGTCCTTCCGAATTGCGGAAAGACGCTTTTTTCTGCATAAAAAAAGCGAACCTGCCGGCATCCGGCCGCACCGGTTCACTTCACTTGTTCTTAGTTCCTGTATTGCTGCGGTATTCCCTGCAGATACTGCGGAACGGACACCTTCCGCATTCGGGATTTCTGGAATGACACAGATATCTTCCGAAGAATATCATCTGATGATGCGTTCTGATCCATCTTTCACGAGGTATCTTCCGTTTCAGCTTGCGTTCAACATCGTCCACCGAATCATCGGGTCCGGCAAGACCGAGTCTTTTTGACACCCTGTTGACATGAGTGTCAACTGCCAGGGCGGGAATGCCGTAACACTCACTGAGAATGACATTGGCACACTTTCTGCCGACACCGGGAAGCGTAACCAGATCCTTCATTTTATCCGGAACGACTCCCCCGTAACGCTCAGCCACACCTCTGGCAAAGCCCTGAATCGCCCTGGATTTATTCCGGTAAAGGCCGAGTCTGCTGATCAGTTTTTCAATATCACCGATATTTCCTTCCGCAAGAGAATATATATCCGGATATCTTTCAAACAGACCGGGGGTTACCTGATTGACGGATGCATCTGTTGTCTGTGCGGAAAGAATTACAGCCACAGCCATTTCATAATTGTTTTTATGATTCAGTTCGCATCGGGCATCAGGAAACAATTCATCCAGGTTCCCAAGGATTTCCTGTATTGTCATTGCACCTTCCCCTTTTCGATCATTTCAGCTGTATATCCCTTTTCAATCCATGAGCGGAGAACAGAATCAATATAGGGAATGGAAAGCTTCTGGAATGCACTTGCCTCACGCAGTGCATAAAGAATCATCTTTCTGTCAATCTTCCGGTTCCATTCGCTGATTTTTTCCATTTCCCTCTGATTCAGCGGCCTCTTCAGCTCTGATTCAAATGTCTCGAACAGCGGCAGATCCATGACCCGCTCTTCTTTTGCAGTATCGGTACTGTAAAGGCCGTCAAGACGGAAAGCCACGGACTTGCTGGAAACTCTGATCTCAAGATATTTTTTTGCGCATAATACGGAAATAATCTGATCCACTTCGGTTTCCGTGAATCCCGACTTCTTATGCAGGGCATCTATGGAGATATCCATATGATTGTCATTCATAAAATCAATCAAAAGAACTATCACAGTCTCCTGTGCAGTAAGGCCGAGCAGTTCAAGATGTTCCAGTACCCAGTCGCGGCGGTTTACATACCGCTGTTCATACCATTGCATAAGTGTTTTCCTTTTCCGTGTTTTTTTATTATATGCAGTAATCAAATTTCATACAATGAAAATACCTGTAATTGAATTAACAAATTGAAAAGACCGCCGGTGTTTGATACAATTTTCCATAATCATGGCTAAGAGAATTTTATTTACATTTATGGTACTGCTTGCCATTTACAGTTCGATTATTATCGTCTATGAAATGAACAGGCCCGATACAGAAAACACCGGATCCGCAGATAAAGTCTATGTAATTGATTACGAATCGCTGACTGACTATACACTGAACAGCGGTGCTTCAGCTACACACTATTATCTGTTTTACAGCAGTCACAATAATGACTGCCTGTATGTTGCGGATACGGTTCTTCGTGATGCCCAGGCTGTTTCCGGAGTCGATCTGGATAATCTGATCGAATTTGTAGACATTACGGAACTGGAGGACAAGCTCGAGACCTACAGGCTGAAAGAAGAATGGGGTATTACCTCCTATCCTGCATTGATTGCCTGCAAGAATAAATTCGGTGCAGTGCATATTGAAAACAGACTCGAATGGAATTCAGAGTCACCGATGAACGCAACCGATGTCATTCAGTGGCTGATGCTCAACGGACTGTATGACGGCAGCAACGGAGAACTGATTTCCACACCGAAACCGTAAATGCTTTCCGATAACCGTTATAAAAACCGCAGACACTTTCTCAGTGAATGCGGTTTTTTCATTATCCGTTGTAGTATTCAATCGGCTGATCAGCCCAGAGTTTTTCCAGTTTGTACTGGTTTCTGGCCTCTTCGGTGAAAATATGGACGATTACCTCGTTCAGATCAACCAGCACCCAGGTGCTTCCTTCGTCGCCTTCTCTTGTGCGAAGCGGCCATCCGTTCTTTTCTGCTTCTTCAATCACATCATCCGCAAGAGAAGAAGCATGTCTGACATTACGTGCAGTGGTGATAACGAAGTAGTCCGTAAACGGATTAACGTTTCTCAGATCAATCACAGTAATGTTTTCGCCAAGCTTTTCCGATATTTTCTTTTCAACCAGTTCCAGAAGTTCAGACATCAATACCCTCCTTTTCACGCAGGTATTTCTTTGATTCCGACAATACCAGCGCCGCTCCTTCCTTCAGATTTTTTTCAGATACTGCAATTTCATATGAGGAATCATAGCCTCTCAGCGGTTCGGTTTTATCTGCAATATATAATATCATGTCAAGATCACCCGATCCCGTGCCCAGTGTATGATGACCGATTGCCTGCAGAATCTGCCTGTCCTGTATTCCCATGACCTGCTTCAGCCAGACCGGTGCGGTATAGCTGTGCCAGACTTTGGGACTCAGCTTCAGCCTGCCGGGATCATATACCTCAAGAAGCTTTCTTCCCCGTTCATCATCCCACGATTTTGTCAGATCGTGAAGCATTCCTGCTTTCCACGCCTGAAATTCATTGAGATGATGCGCATGAGCAAGGCGCAAGCATACCTGTGCCACGGATTTTGAATGGGCAGCGCGGTGCGGACTGCAGTTGGCATCAACAATCTGTTCCAGATACAGTCCCTCCTCTGCCAGGATCTTCCTGATCCCCCGGGCCGCTTTGTCAAACCTTCCTGTCCTTGCAAGAGCCTCTTCCTCATCTGCACATTCCAGACTGAATACGACCGTATTCCTGACATGCTCCGTATCAAACTGAAGGGCAGCTGCGGCTTTCCGGTACGGCTGAAGTGCTCTTCTGAGAAGTTCCAGTCTTTTGCGCCGGGGAAGAACCCCCTCTTCATCAGGAATCAGAACAGCAAGGTCAAATCCGGATCTCTGTATATCCAGGGCTGCCTTTACTTCTTTTTCGCACACCGGATCAAACGGAGCCCTGATCACTGCAATCTTCATCATGGCAGAATAATCTTCGGCTCTCTTGCACGTTTGTAAAGCACAATCGTATGCCCGATGATCTGAACAAGTTCACTCTTTGTATTCATTGCCAGATCAAAAGCCGTTTCTTCGATATCAATCGGGGCAGTATTCAGCACTTTTACCTTGACAAGTTCTCTTGCCTCAAGTGCCTTTGCGACAGTCATAATCAGATTGTCACTGAGACCGTCCTTGCCGATCTGGAACAGCGCGGACTGCGTCATTGCCAGACTTCTTAAATGTTGTTTCTGTTTTTTATTAAGCATCAGAGCATCGCCTTTCTGAATGTAACATTCACGTTTTTGGGAACCTTGATCATGATCGTTGAGACCTGACCGGATACACATGCCCATCCGAGTCCGTCTATGACCACATCCACTTTATCAATATCCTTGCGGATTCTGTATTCGGTAAATTCCGGAGTATTGGCAACAGGCTTCAGCAGTCCGCCGTAGTGCTTTTTCCAGAGTTCATCAGCTCCGGAAGCCTTTGAACGGTGGATGGGCATTTTATCGCTCAGGTACCACGTGCATGTTGCCCTGTCGCAGTTGAACAGGTCCAGTCTGGCAAGTCCGCCGACTGCGAATGACTGATCCCTGTTGATCTGATAGACCATCGGCCTGATAGTCCTGGCCGGAAGGATCTGCTTCAGATCCGCTTCGTCAACCGCCATCAGAATTGATTTTTCAATTTCAATTCCCGGTGTATCAATATATGTGACTCCGTCAATGACAAGTTCATTGAACTCCAGTGTTGTTCCGGGATATCTGCTCGCCGTCAGAACATCCTTTCCCATCATGTTGTTGAGCAGCGTGCTCTTGCCGGAATTCGCTCTTCCCATGACCGCCACAGGACGTCCCCTGCCGAGCATGTTCACTGCATTTTTCACTTCCTGAATACCTTCCCTGTGAAGCTTTGAAGTCAGGATCAGGCCTTTGACCTTAATGCCCATTTCCTTCAGCCTCGAGAAGACAAACCTTGCGGTTTTTTCATGATTCAGTGTTTCCGGAAGAATATCTCTTTTTGCGCAGACAAGAATAATATCCTTTCCGTCCAGCTTTCTTCCGATCCCCGGGATCATGCCTGCTTCAAAATCAAACAGGTCCACCACCCAGAGAATCAGCGCATCCATCTCAGCCAGACGGTCCGTAACACTGTCGGGATCAATCCCGGTGCGCATTGACACTGTCAGATCATCATAATGCATCAGCCGGAAACAGCGCTGACAGTATTCGCTGTCTTCCTTCGGTGTATAACCCGGTGCATTTTTGTCTGTATGCTGCAGATGTATTCCGCAGCCCCTGCATACTGTCATCTGTCACTCCCCGCTGTCTTCATCAAACAGAGACAGCTTTTCCACATCATCATGCACTTCATTATCAGCTCCTTCGGGAGTATCAACGATTCTGCATTCTTCGATTTCTTTCTTCAGGTACCATCCTTTTTTCAGTACAAGCGGCTGGGAGAATGTTGCTGCCGCAGGCTTCAGCGGTACATCCACCGCATGAAGGACCTGCTTTTCAGGATCATAGAATTCCAGTATTTCACCGCTGGCAACCTTCTGGATTCCGCTGATGTAATTCGGATTTGACTTCACTTTCTTGGCAACCAGATTTCCTTTTGACGGTCTGTTGTTTGCGGGAATCTCCTCAAGCTTGAGCCGCTTCATAGCACCTGCCTCGGTTGTAATCAATACCGATGCCGTATTGCTTCCGGCACTGCAGACACTGACGAGACGGTCTCCCTTGACGATATTCTGCGCTTTGACGCCTCTTGTCTTCACACCCTGCACGGGAATCTGTCCGATCGGATATCTGCTTGCCAGGCCTTCCCTGGAAACAAGAACGATTTCATCATCCGCATAGCCTACAAATGCCTTCAGAAGCTCGGTATCCTTGCCCAGAGCCATTGCCGGCATAACACGGTTGTTTCTCTGAACGACAAAATCACGGACCGGAGTGCGCTTGATCTGACCGTTGGATGCGGCAGTGATGATCCATGCATAGGTATCAAAGTTCTTCACCAGCACTGCATTCCTGATTTTGTCATCACCTTCAATACGTACGCTCTTGTTCAGATGGGATCCGATATCCTTCCATTTCCCGTCATCAATCTGCCAGACGGGAAGATATGCGTAATTGCCCTTTGAGGTAAACAGCAGAAGCGTATCCACCGTGTCGCACTCTGCTGCGCCGATCAGTTCATCTCCCTGTTTCAGCCCCGTATCGCTTCCTTCGCTTGCTCCGAAGCTTCTCATGCTTACCTTCTTGAGATAGCCGTCACGGCTGACTGTTACCACAACATGCTCATTGGTAATCATGGAAGTCCTGTCGATTGTCAGATCGGAGATCTTGTCTTCAATCTTTGTTCTTCTTTCATCACCGTATTCAGCTTTGACGGCACGCAGTTCCTTTACAATCACGGAGCGCAGAACATTCTCGTTTTCAAGAATATCCGTCACTTCCTCAATCCTGTTGGTCAGTTCCGCGAATTCATTCCGAAGCTGTGTGATATCGGTATTGGACAGTCTGTAAAGACGCAGTGTGACAATTGCCTCTGCCTGCGGTTCATCAAAACCGAATCTCGCCATCAGGTTCTTCTTTGCGTCCCCCTTGTCCTTCGACCTGCGGATGATGGCGATCACTTCATCAAGAATGGAGACAGCCCTCATCAGGCCTTCTATCACATGACAGCGGGCCTCCATCTTTTCTTTTTCATAGCGGCTTCTTCTGATAACGACTTCCCTGCGGAAATCAATAAACGCATCCAGCAGACCGAGAAGACCGATCTGCACGGGTCTGCGGTCAATAATTGCGACATTATTGTAGTTGTAATAAATCTGAAGATCAGTATTTTTATACAGATAGTTCAGAATCATGCCGGGATCAGCTTCCTTGCGTACATCCACGACTATTTTCATACCCTGTCTGTCAGATTCGTCCCTGACATCAAGAATTCCGTCGATATCTTTTGAAATACGGATCTCATCCATTTTCCGTACCATATCGCTCTTGATGACTTCATACGGAATTTCCGTAATTACGATCTGGTTGCAGGAACGTGCTTCCTGAATCTCTGCTTTTCCTCTGACTACAATTCTTCCGTGTCCTGTTGCAAACGCTTCTCTGATTCCCTCCGTGCCCTGCACGATTCCGCCGGTCGGAAAGTCGGGGCCCGGGATAATCTCCATAATCTGATCCAGTTCACAATCAGGATTGTTCAGCCTGAAAACAGCCGCATCCACTGCTTCGCCGAGATTGTGCGGCGGCATATTCGTCGCATAACCGGCAGCGATGCCTGTCGCACCGTTTACCAGCATCACAGGAAAAGGCACCGGCAGAACTGTCGGCTCATTCTCCGTATCATCGAAATTAGGTGCCATTTCAACTGTATTCTTGTCCAGATCATCTTCCATGACCTGCGTAACTTTCGCAAGACGCACTTCCGTATAACGCATGGCAGCGGCCGGATCATCGTCGATCGAACCGTTGTTTCCGTGCATGTCAATCAGCGGCAGGCGCACTTTCCAGTTCTGGGACATGCGGACCATCGCATCATAAACTGATGTGTCACCGTGCGGATGATAATTACCGATGACAAGACCGACAGTCTTGGCTGACTTCCGGTAGGGATGATCCCAGGTATTGCCGTCGTGATACATCGCATACAGGATTCTTCTCTGAACCGGCTTCAGGCCGTCTCTGGCATCCGGCAGTGCTCTTTCCTGAATGATGTACTTGGCATATCTGCCGAACCGGTCCCCCATGATATCTTCAAGCAGGGCCGGTATATAATTGGTTTTATCGATCTGTTCTTTTTTCTTTGCCATCAGTCTGCCACCTTGAAGTTATCTTCCAGCGTGAATGAGATATTGTTTTCAATCCATCTCTTACGGGGTTCCGCTTTTTCTCCCATTAATACCGATACTCGTCTTTCCGCAAGTGCACCGTCGTTGATTCCCACCCTGATCAGTGTTCTGGTTTCAGGATCCATCGTGGTCTCCCACAGCTGTGATGCATTCATTTCACCGAGACCTTTATAGCGCTGCACTTCAATCTTTCCGAGTTTCTTTCTTAATTCATCCAGTTCATCATCTGTATAGCAGTATTCCATCACTTTGCCTTTCGTTACTCTGTATAACGGAGGCAGAGCGATATATACCATGCCGTGCTCAATCAGCGGCCGCATATAGCGGTAGAAGAACGTCAGAAGCAGAATCTGGATATGCGATCCGTCATCATCGGCGTCGGTCATGATAATGATCTTGCTGTAGTTTGACTCTTCATAGTCAAAATCAGGCCCTACGCCTGCATCAATTGCATGAATCAGCGTATTCAGCTCAAGATTCTTCTCAATATCGCTCATTGTGCATTTTTCTGTATTCAGCACTTTGCCGCGCAGAGGGAGAATCGCCTGAAAGTGGGAATCCCTTCCCTGCTTGGCGGAGCCGCCGGCGGAATCACCCTCAACAAGGAACAGTTCCCTGATTCTGGAGTCCTTGGAGTTGGCCGGGGCAAGCTTTCCGGAAAGAAGCTTTTCGCCTTTGTTTGCCTTCTTTCCCCTGCGTGCCTCTTCCCTGGCTTTTCTGGCCGCCTCACGGGCCAGCGATGCCTTCATCATTTTTCTTATCAGCATATCTGACTGGTCTCTGTTTTCCTCCAGCCAGAACGCCAGTTTTTCAGCGATGACTGCATCAACGGCTGTCTTTGCCTGCGGTGTGCCGAGTTTGCCTTTGGTCTGTCCTTCAAACTGAAGAATTTCTTCAGGCACGGAAACACTGATAATGGAAGTCAGTCCCTCCCTGATGTCGGAACCTTCCAGATTTTTATCCTTTGCCTTAAGCAGACCGTATTTTCTGGCATAATCATTGACTGCCTTGGTAAAAGCGGACTTGTATCCGATCTCATGCGATCCGCCGTCGCCTGTTCTGACAAGATTGGCAAAGCTGTATGTATTCTCCTGATAGTCATCCGTATACTGGAAAGCCGCATCAACTTTGATGCCGCTGTTTTCCCCTGTAAATTTCACCGGAGCCATCAGGACGTTTCTGTCTTCATGCAGATACTCAAGGAATGAAATCAGACCGTCATCATAAAGATAGCTTTCTGTCTGTTTCTTTTTTCCGCGGTCATCCGTAACGTTCAGCGTTATGCCGGAAAGAAGAAAAGCTTCTTCCCTTGCTCTTTCGCAAACGGTATCAAATTTGAATTCCGTTGTACTGAATATTCCGGGGTCCGGCTTGAACGTAACCTTCGTTCCGGATTTATTTGTGCTGCCCAGCTGTTCGATTTTGGAAACCTTTTTGTCACCGTGATCGAAGCGGATGCGCACCAGCTTTCCGTCATGTGCGACTTCCGCAACAAGCCATTCACTGAGTGCATTTACGACGGAAGCACCGACACCGTGCAGACCGCCTGCTGTTTTATAGCCGCCTTCACTCGAAAACTTTCCGCCGGCATGCAGAACAGTAAAAATAACTTCAAGTGTATTCTTTCCGCTGGGATGTGTGCCGATCGGCATTCCGCGTCCCTCATCCTCAACGGTGCATGAACCGTCGCGGTTCAGCGTTATGGATATTTTTTTGCCGAATCCGTTGAGGGCTTCATCGACTGAATTGTCTACAATCTCCCAGATCAGATGATGCAGACCGTGAGAGTCAGTTGATCCTATATACATACCCGGGCGTTTTCTTACCGGGTCCAAACCTTTCAGAATCTGAATATCTTCATCTTCGTACTTTTTAACCGCCATTGTTTTTTCCTTTTCTTAACCTGTATATTATACCAAAAACCACCGCTGTTATACCAACAGGGAGGATTCGGAAAATCATGCATATTATACAGGAAGAGGGCGGTTTATCCATCTTTTTGTGATCATTCGGGCGAATATGATCAAAAACAAGTGAAAACATCATTTTCAGGTAGTACAATTCTAACAGTTGAGGTAATTACGCTTATGTTGAAAACACTGATTGTTATTGTGATCGCATATCTGTTCGGATCGGTTCCGTGGGCACTTGTAATCGGAAAAGTATTCTATCATAAAGATGTCCGGCAGTACGGAAGCGGCAACCTCGGCGCTTCCAATGCAGGAAGGGTTCTCGGAAAGCCCGCTGCGGTGGCTGTTACAATTCTCGATGCGGTGAAGGCACTGCTGGCAATGATCATAGCGAACGCCATCCAGCCTTCCGCTGTCTGCTATGCGGGTCTTGCCTGCTGCATCGGACACTGCTTCCCTGTTTTTGCGCAGTTCAAAGGCGGAAAAGCCGTGGCTGCATCCTATGGCTTCATTGTCGGCGTATGCGCGCTGATCACCCGCAGCTGGCTGCTTCTGATCGTTCCGGTTGCCTGCTTCTTTATCATTCTTTATATCTGCAGAATGGTTTCCGTTTCCAGTATCCTTTCACTCCTGATCGCCGCTGTTATGAGTTTCATTCTCAAAAGCCCTGCGGAAGTTTCTGTGTGTCTGGTGATATTATGGCTCTTTGTCACATACCGCCACCGCTCAAATATCAGCCGTATCCGCAGCGGTACTGAATCAAAGATCAAGTGGATGGGAGAAAAGCATGGGAAGAATTGAACAATTCAGACTCGGCATAGCACCGCTCAGGCAGAATCCGAGAAAAGTCTGGGTATACCTGCCTGATGAATATGACAGAGGAAACAGGGTCTTCCCTGTTCTCTATATGTTTGACGGCCACAATCTGTTCGATGACAAAACTGCAACCTACGGAAAATCCTGGGGAATCAGGGAATACCTTGATGAGAATCATATTCCCCTTGTTGTTGTCGGCGCCGACTGCAATCATACCGGAAACAGCCGTCTGAACGAATACTGCCCCTACCCCGTTGAACCGAAGCCGTGGTTCGGAAAGATTGATTCCAAGGGTGAAATCACTGCCAGGTGGTTCGTCAGAAAACTGAAGCCGGCATGTGAAAAGCGCTACCGCATATATTCCGACAGAAAGCATGTCGGAATCGCAGGAAGTTCGATGGGAGGCATGATGTCAGTCTACTGCATTGCGCAGTACAACGATGTTTATTCCAAAGCGGCCTGTATTTCACCGACCATGGACATCGCAATTGATGCAATGGTTGGGCATATTGAATCCTGCAGTATGTCAAAGAATACCCGGATTTATCTTGATTTCGGTTCACAGGAGGTCAGATCCAAAAAAACGTTTGCCCTCTGCATGGACAATCTTCTCCGGATCAATCATGCATTTCAGGAGCATAACTGCAATACCTTCCCGAACGTAGTTGTCGGAGGCACACACAGTGAAGCCTCATGGCAGACGATTTTTCCTCTGGCAATTGAGTATCTTTACCCGGAACTTCTTCAGAAGGACAGAAAACTATGAATGAAAAAGTATACAGAATATTTGTAATCAACCCGGGTTCCACATCCACCAAGGTTGAACTGTTCGAAAATGAGAAAAGTGTCATGGAAACCGATGTATTTCACGATTCAACGGTGCTCCGCACATTCGCTTCGATCAACGACCAGCTGGATTACCGCATGCAGGTTATAGACCTGTTCATGAAGGAAAATCACATTGATCTGACCGGACTGGACGCGGTTGTCGGCAGAGGCGGACCGAGCTTCAGCATGCCCGGAGGCATCTATGAAATTGATGAAAGACTGATCAGAGACACCAGAGACGCAAAAGGCGGACTTTATCATTCCTCCATGCTGGGTGTTCAGATGGCTGCCGAAATCCGGAAGCGCTACGGCGGAATTATGCTGATGGTGGATCCCCCTGTTGTAGATGAACTGCAGGATATTGCCAGAATCACGGGTGTCAGAGGCATATACCGGAAAGCAGCAAATCACGCTCTGAATCTGAAGGAAACCG
Organism: Solobacterium sp.; assembly: GCA_024696355.1. GTDB lineage: Bacteria > Bacillota_I > Bacilli_A > Erysipelotrichales > Erysipelotrichaceae > Bulleidia. The sequence goes on along the minus strand of JAILGV010000030.1, from coordinate 71,303 downwards.
CAAGAAGACACGCCGCGGAAAAAGGAAAAAAATACGAGGATATGAATCTGATTGTCTGCCACATCGACGGCGGCATCAGCATCACAGCTCATCAGGGAGGCAGAATGATCGATGTCAATGATGCCGGCGGCGGTGAAGGCCCCTTCACTCCCACAAGAATGGGAACGATGTCAGTGACTGACGTGCTGAACAATCTGTTTGACAAGGATCCCTCCTATGTCAGAGCATTGTGTTCACAGGCCGGGGGATTCTCCAGCTGGTTCAATACCAGCAATTCGGACACCATTCACAAAATGGTTGAAGAAGGTAATCCCAAGGCAGTGCTTGTCTGGAATGCCATGATTTACCAGGTATGCAAATGGATCGGCATGATGGCACCGGTGCTGAAAGGAAATGTTGACAGCATTGTACTGACCGGCGGACTTCTCAGATTCCCTGAAATCGAAGAAACAATCCGGGAAAGATGCGGATGGATCGCTCCTGTTTACTCCTATCCGGGTGAATTTGAGCATGAAGCCATGTGCAGTGCGGCGCTGAAAGTTCTCCGCGGTGAAGAAAAGCCGCGAAGATACAGCGGAAAGCCTGTCTTTGACGGATTCGGATTTGAATAAGCACATCAAACGTAAAAAATGACGGTATTCAGCGTAAAGCTGATGCCGTCTTTTGCATTAATCCTGCAGAGTGTCTCCCTGCACACTGATGACTGACTGGTTCCCGTCTACGGTCAGCACATAATCCGCACCGGCACTGTGTTCCTTTACAAGCTTCACATTCCTTCCGTCACTGTAATCGTAGAAACGTTCGGCTTCCGTTCTGCTGAATCCGCTCCGGCACTTCCGTTCCGTGAGCCTTTTTTTCAGTATCTCATCGTCGGCAGTCATAAAGAGTTTCAGATCACAGTAACGAAGAAGCTGTGTCCAGTGAATATCATCATACAGCAGGTAATTTCCCTCCAGCAGAATGATCTTTCTGTCTGTGCTCACGGCATTTTCAACAGGTGCATGCGCAATTCTGCTGTATACAGGCCAGCTGATCAGAGGATCCTGAATATGAGCCAGACTGCTGTGCAGCTTGTCCGTATCAAAAGTCACAGGATTTCCCTTCACCCTGATCATATCTACGGTTTCCCCGTCAATCACGGTCTGATGTGTTCTCAGATAATCATTGCCGAAATGAAAGCCGTCAATTCCCAGTGCCTGCAGCGGTTCAATCTCCGGGTTCTGTTCGGAAAGATACTGCAGTAGACTGGCTGTCGTTGATTTTCCGCATCCCGGAGGCGCTGCCAGATATACCACAAGCCTGCGTCCCTTTTCCTTCTGCATCCGCGTCATTTTTCTCAGAAGCGGAAGATAGATTCCTTCCAGATCTTCACTTCTGACTTCCGCATCCACAGTAATTCCGTTAACGTCAAATTTCATAACTGTTTCCCTGATAAAAGAGAAGTACTTCCGCACTTCTCATGATTCTGTTTCTTCATCCAGTGTAACAAGAACCTTTTCAACGCGCCTGTCATCCATAGCCAGAACAGTCACCTTGAAATTAAATACATGGAATGAATTTCCTGCCTGGGGGAATGTTCCGAAAGTCTCGATTGTCCATCCGCCCACCGTTTCGCTTTCACATTCAAATTTGTCTTCACGGATATTGACAAGATCAAGGAAATCCACGATCGGCATATCACCGTCCACTTCGTATTCTCTTTCCGTTCTCTTAACGACTTCTTCCTCCACCGTATCACTTTCATCCCAGATGTCTCCGACAACCTGTTCAAGCACATCCTCCATGGAAATAATACCCAGTGTTCCGCCGTATTCATCAACAACAACCGCAAGATGCTGCTTGGCCTTGCGGAAAACCTTCAGAACTTCCGGAAGCTTCATTGTTTTATAAACATAGCACGGATCCATCAGAAGCTCTCTGATATCTGTTTTCTGATCGTCAATCAGAGATTTCAGGAAGCGGTTCAGATGCAGAATGCCGATAATATGGTCAACACTTCCTTCATATACCGGAATTCTGGTGAAATGAGATTTCTCAATGACATCGAGTATCTCTTCGGTACTGTCTTCAATATCAATTGCAAGCACGTCAACTCTTGCCGTCATAGCATCGGAAGCGGAGAGATCAGAGAAACTGATTGCATTCTGAACAAGTTCCTTTTCCTCTTCATCGATGACATCCTCAACTTCGGCTGTCTCAATAATCGACTGCAGTTCCTCGACTTTTTCCTCCGAGTCATCATCTGCTCCGCCTTTCAGCGGCAGCGTGATCAGATTAACCAGGAATACAACCAGAGCGACTGCAGGTCTGAGCAGAATGATCAGGACAGTGACCGGATAAGCATATTTTACCGCATACTTATTGGCGCCCTTCTTGGCAGTGATCTTCGGAATGGTTTCTCCGTATATAATCACGGCAGCCGTCAGAACAGCTGTTGCAATCCATGTTTTAGAATCATCATGCGTAAGCAGAATCACCAGGACCGAGGCCATGGATGATGCTGCAATATTGACCAGATTATTTCCGATCAGAATGGCTCCGAGCGCATCATCGAAATGCTCCGCAATTCTTAAGGCAGCACCTGCCCTGTCGGAACCTGCATCTTTTTCGTTTTCAAGACGCATCTTGTTGCATGAACTGTATGCCATTTCAGCACCGGAGAAAAAATGTGACAGCAGAAGGCAGACAGCTATGCCGGCAAACAGAAGCCACTGCATCATAACTTCTCAGCCTCCTTTTTTTCTTCCGTATCAGGCATCTTGATCATAACTTTGCGGATTCTGTTGTGCTCCATGCCCGCGACCATAACTTTCAGGCCGTGATAATCAAAATGCTCCTGAACTTTCGGAACCGTCTGGAAATGCTCATAGACCCATTCACCGATGCGTGTATTGGAATGATCTTCATTTTCCTCCGGATCATCAAAACCGATCTCCCAGAAGGTATCACTGACTGTTTCCTCCGAGTCAACCAGAAAACTGCCGTTCTTCAGATCAATAATGGAATCTTCGACGATATCATCTTCATCCCAGATATCACCGACAAGTGTCTCAAGGATATCCTCAACAGTAACAATGCCTACGGTTCCTCCGTAGTGATCGGTCACAATCGCCAGACTGTGACGCTGAGAGCTCATCTTCGGAAGAAGCTCATCAACATTGGCAGTTTCCGTAACAAAATACGGCTCATCAAGAAGATCACGGATATTAATATCCCTGCCGTTTTTCAGATATTCACGGATATATCTTCTGATCGGCAGAATTCCGATAACATTGTCAATGCTTCCCTCATAAACAGGAAGACGGCTGTGATTTGAATTTTTGATTGTATCGAGCATTTTCTCAGGCTCTTCACTGATATCGACCGCCACCACATCAACACGCGGCGTCAGCACGGATTCCACAGTAATATCATTAAATTCAAGCGCAGAAGCAATCAGATCCCCATGCTCCTCGTCCAGTGTTCCCTCTTCCGTCATATCTTCAATCAGATTCTGAATTTCATCTTCCGTAGCACTCACCGGATCATCGCCGGCAGTAAACTTTGCTGCCAGACTTCCGATCCACGCAAGCAGCGAGGAAACAGGAAGCAGAATAACCGTAAGAAATGACAGAGGTCTGATGCACTTGAGGACCAGTGTATCCGCATATTTCTTTGCTATGCTTTTCGGCAGCATTTCCGCCGCAAAAAAAACAACAAACGAAGTAATGAACGTTGATAATGTGACTGCCGAAAGGCCCCAGATTCTGGTTACAGCTACAGTGACGATTGACGCAGTGGCTAAATGCGCGATATTTGTGCAAATTAAAAGTGTACTGATTGTTCTGTCAAAATGCTCCAGTGCATCAAGAACATGCTGAGCATTCTGATCACCACGGTCTGCCAGCATTTTCATCTTCACCTTCGAAGCAGATGCCAGAGCCGTTTCAGTAACCGCTATATAATCCGCAAACAATATCAGTACAACAGATATCAACCAGGGCGTTATACCGCCATCTTCCATATGTAAACAGTTTCCTCCAAAAACAAATACGCAATCAAAATTCTATAGGATAACTGCCGTATATGTCAAGGCAGGCAGATATCCCCCGGAAAATCAAAAGCCGGACGTATCTTCCGTCCGGCCTGATGCTGATTCAGAACTGCGCTTATAACGCTGCTTTGATTTTCTTGTAAAGACCCTCTCCGTCGAGCTCATACTTCTTCATGAGTTCGATGTAGCTTCCGCTTTCTGCAAATGCATCTTCAATACCGATTCTTACGATTCTGCGCGGGCACTTCGATGTTGAAATTTCCGCGATCAGTCCGCCCAGACCGCCGATGATGTTGTGCTCTTCGGCAGTGAAGATCAGTTCATGATCCTTCAGAACATTGAGGATTCCCTCTTCATCGCAGGGCTTGATTGCACAGATATCAACTACTGTAAGCTCAATACCTTCCTTGCTGAGTTTTTCAGCTGCTTCCATTGCAGACTGTACGCATACACCGGTTGCGAATACAGCTGCTTTTGTGCCTCTGCGGAGAATGTTTGCCTTGGTTACATCGATGTCCTCAGATTCATAAACGTTCTCAACATTAGCACGTCCGAGTCTTACATATGTCGGCTTGTCAGTTGTAACGATATGGTCGAGCACTGCACGTGTTTCTCTCTCATCACAGGGAACATAGACTTCCATTCCCGGAATGACACGGATCAGTGCGATGTCTTCAATCGCCTGATGGCTGACACCGTCTTCACCGACGGTAATACCTGCGTGTGTTCCGCAGATCTTAACATTAAGATGAGGATATGCAACGCTGTTGCGGATCTGTTCCCAGGCTCTGCCTGTGCAGAACATCGCAAAGCTTGATGCAAACGGAATGAATCCGCTGGCAGCGAAGCCTGCCGCATGACCGATCATGTCAGCTTCTGCAATACCCATATCGAAGAAACGGTCCGGGGCTGCCTTCTGCGCAATATTTGTCTTGGTTGCATTCGCAAGGTCTGCATCAAGAACTACAATTCTTTTATTTTCAAGTACGAGCTCACCGAGCTTTTCTCCGTACGCCTGTCTAGTTGCCTTTGCCATATTGTTATGCCTCCAGATCCTTTAATGCAATTGCTGTCTGCTCGGCATTCGGTGCTGTTCCGTGCCATGCGACGTTATTTTCCATGAAAGATACACCCTTGCCCTTGATTGTCTTTGCAATCAGTGCAGTCGGCTTGCCCTTTGTATTCTTAGCTTCTTCAAATGCAGCACGCAGCGCATCGAAATCATGACCGTCAACACAGATTACATGCCATCCGAAAGCCTTGAACTTTTCATCCAGAGGATTCGGTCCGATAACTTCATCGGTTGTTCCGTCAATCTGCAGTCCGTTGACATCAATAACAGCGCAGAGATTGTCGCTCTTGTAGTGAGCGGCTGCCATCGCTGCTTCCCAGATTTCGCCTTCTTCACTTTCACCGTCACCGATCAGGCAGTAAACACGGTGGCTGTTTCCGTTCAGTTTGTTTGCGATTGCCATGCCGTCAGCGGCCGCAAGACCCTGTCCGAGGGAGCCTGTGCTCATGTCAACACCGGGAACGTAGTTCATATTCGGATGTCCCTGCAGACGGCTGTTGATCTTGCGGAATGTCATCAGTTCTTCTTCAGGAATAATGCCCTTCTCTGCAAGGATTGCATAAAGAAGCGGTGAAGTATGTCCCTTGGAAAGGACAAAACGGTCACGGTCCTTGGAGGAAGCATTCTCGGGAGTAATATCCATTACTTCAAAGAATAATTCGGTAAGGATGTCTGCCGCACCAAGTGATCCGCCCGGATGGCCGCACTTGGCGTTTGAGACCTGACGAACAATGTTCCTGCGCACATTCTTCGCGTGAAGCTTCAGTTCTTCGTTGTTCATAAGTTGTTATTTCTCCTCATCTTATGTAATTGCTTTAACACGGTATTCTTCGACAGTATCTGTAATTCATTACAGAACCGAGAGAATGCTGACACCCGCAAGAATGCCGGCAGCAAGTATTACTGCACCGCCTGCCATTGCAAGCGTACTTGCCTTTTTCTCAAGAATCATCTGCCGTGTCGGATCATAGTAGAGTGTCATTGTCTCGCCTTTTTTGAAGGCATCCTCACGGCTTGCATTAACATCACATCTGCGCATGCCTTCTCTGCCTTCATATGTATAGCGTACAATCGGATAATATGTATATCTGGCGCCTTTGATAATCTTGGATTCCTTCGAGATCTGGCGCTTGTATACATCAGTGATTACAGCCTCAACAGGTTCCAGATTACGTCTTTTCAGCAGATAGCTGTGAAGCAGCATCGCCGCACCGCCGATAATCATCACACCCGAAAGACATGCCATCGCCGCCGGTTCCTGTCCCCGTTCTTCAAACAGAACGAGCAGAATCAGCAGCGCACCGCAGGCCATGGTAACCCAGGGATTGAACATTGATTCATCATCGGCATCGGCAAATACAGGTTCAACACCCTTGCCGCCCAGATACATGGTCACACCCTGTCCCGGCAGAAATTCCGCCGCGGATTTGACAGTTGCGTGACATTTTCTCCTTGTTTCGGGATCACGGTATTCTGCCGTAACGTTGTAGTAGTCAAACTTGACGCGTCCCTGCTTGTCCTTCTGGATGATTCTCTTGCATTCAGTGACTGTTCCTCCTGTCACCGCATTTTTGCGGTGCAGTCTGAGATAAGTCCTGACCTGTCCCGAACCAACCAGAAATATGACAATTCCCGGTACATACATCAATAATCTGGAAAACTCTGTCATATCATTCACTTGCTTTCTGTCGGATTCAATATAAATCTGCGGATCACTTCCGCAACACCGCCCTGATTATTGTCAAGAACAGTGATATAATCTGCAATCTGCTTCACTTCATCGCTGCCGTTGCACATGCAGCATCCGGTTCCTGCGGCTTCGATCATGGACAGATCGTTTTCCGCATCCCCGACTGCGATCGTATTGCTGACCGGAATACCCAGCATTTCAGCCATCCTGATCAGGCCGCTTCCTTTGTTGAGATGCTTTCCGACAACTTCAACAAATTCATCGCACGAAAAGAATGTATCAATAATGCTGTCATAGCGTTCTCTGATCCACACGCGCATGCTTTCAAGCTTCTGCTTGTCCTGCCTGTCGATCAGAAGCAGCTTTGCAGGTTCCTCCTGCAGATTATTCATTGATTCTATAACCCGGAACGGCATTTCGATCCGTCCGCAGTAATACCGCACGATATCATTGTCGCAGACCGGTTCAACAAGGACGCTTTCACGGTCATATGCCTGAATATGCATATTTCTTCTGCGGGCTTCCCTGTTGATTTCATATACGCAGTCAAGCGGCAGAGTTTTTTCAAAGATAACCGTTTCATTCCCGGTGTCATACAAAACCCCGCCGTTGTAGGCGATAAGGTAACATCCGGAACCGGTCAGACCTAGTTTTACTGCCTGCTTGACTGCACTCGGCAGAGGTCTTCCGGTAGTGATTATTGCCTTATGTCCTGCATCAAGCATAAGCTTTAAGGCATCCCGGTTCTCCTGAGGAATGTTTTTCCCGTCATCAAGAAATGTTCCGTCAAGATCCAGAAACAGAGCTTTTACACAATCATTTTTCATATCAAACATATTTTTAAAGTGTTCTCTGATTAAACCGCACCTTCAGCACTGTCATCCGCCGGAACTACGAGAACCTCGATTCCGCGGCTTCTCAGATGATTCAGACTCTCCGGATTCGCCCTGCTGTCAGTGATAAGCGTTATCTTTCTGTCATATGTGCAGCTTCCGTAGGAATCGTCCTTTTCCTCATGAGATCTGATTTTCGAATGATCAGCGAGTATATAAAGGTGATCTGTTGTTCTTCCGATCATGGCTTCATTGATGCCGATCTCGGTAGGAATACTGTAGGAGAATACACCGTCATCATAGACTGCATAGCATCCTATGAATGTTTTCTCGGCGCGCATATTAAGAAGATTGCGCATCGTAAATTCTCCAACCATAATTTTGTCGTGCAGGTCACCGCCGACGATCCGCACGGAAACTCCCGGATCATAGATTTCGCCGATTGCCCAGCCGTTGTTTGTATATACAGAAATGTTTTTGTTCCTTACATATTTCAGGATATTGAGTGCCGTCCGGCTGCCGTTGATGAACAGCCTGTCACCCTCTTCCACAAATGATGCCGCAAATCTGGAGATTGCGTTCCGGCATGCCATAACATCCTCGGAATATGTGAACGGTTTATCACCGGATGCAGATTCAACAGCAACTGCACCGCCGTGTGTCCGTCTTAAAAGACCTTTATCTTCAAGCAGCTGCAGATCGCGCCGGACAGTCATCATGCTGATTCCGTGGGCCGCAGCAAAATTCTCAGACCTCAATTCACCCTGTTCGCGAAGCTGGCTGAGTATTTCCTGATGTCTTGCGATAAGATCCTTCTGCGCCGTTCTCATATAGTCTCCCGATTTATAATATACGGTAATTCACATATATTATTAATTGACCAAATCATATAGTTCAGTCATACAATTTATGATTATTATACCATCATTTGTTCGCTTATATGTGCGTTTTGCATCGAAAAGCACTGCTGTCATACCAGCTGAAGCGGCACCTTCCGCATCATTCTTCAGGCTGTCTCCTACGTACATGCATTCTGCGGGACTGCAGCCGGCAAGTTCGGCACATCTGAGGAACAAAGCCGGATCAGGTTTTTCACACCCGGTTTCTTCGCTGGTTACGATAAAATCAAACAATCCCAGCAGACCGAACTTTTCAAGTTTGCGGTACTGTATATATGCTGTCATATTTGATCCGATCCCGAGTTTGTATCCCTGCTGCTTTAAGTGCTCAAGCGCTTCTTTTGTGCCTTCAAACACTACTGCATGTTCCAGCAGCGTATCCCAGTACAGTTCTTCCATTCTGATCGCATGGGTCAGCGGGAGTGAAGCACTTTCCAGGATAAATGCATACCGGATCAGCCGATTGTGTGAAGCCGCAGTTTTGCCGACAGCTGCGGTCAGCTGTCCCGAGGCTTCTTTTAATGCACTGCGGAATTCAGCGTCAGTCATGCCGAGGTTCTGCACGGCATAATCTGCCACTGCCCCGGATGCTGCCAGGTCCGCAGAGTCATAATCGTAAAGCGTACCGTCAATGTCAAATACTATCGTTCTGATCATTTTCATCTTTCTAAAAAAGGGTGAAGCGTTCGTAAACGCCTGTACAGCGTACGTGACTGCTTCACCCTGATCACTAAAAGAGATTCAGAAATGCTGTCTTCTGTTGATCATCCCCAGCAGACACGAAGTCTCAGTCAAGAAGATCTGCTTCTTTGAGGGCGGCTTCAATTTCCTTATCGGACATAACGTTCTTTAAGGGAATTACGATTGTGTTGGCACCGACACCTTCGAAGTTTTTGACAAAAGTACGTGCACAGAATACTAAATCGTAGTTGCGTGCAGCACTCTTACCTTCGGATACTGCGCAGTGACGCAGTTCAGACGGTTTGATATTGTACTTTTTCAGAACCTTTTTGATTGCGTTCTCCATCATCAGTGAAGAACCGGCACCGTTTGCACAGCATGCAAGAAGCCTTTTTCCATCAAGTTTTGCCATTTTTTCTCCTCCATGTGACTAATTTGATTCAGGGTTATGGTTCAGAATTCTCAAGCCTTGGCTTTCTTTGCCTTGAGGTTCTTTTTGTGTTCGACGTATGCGTCGTAATCCTCAGTAATCAGGAAGTAGCCTTCCGGATCCATGCGGTATTCGATCTGCGGGATTGCAAGCAGAGCAATAACAACGAGTGCAACACCTACATAGCCGAGGAAGTGCATGACAACCGTGAACAGCGGCCATACAGTATCCCAGTCAAACATTCCAAGATATCCGCCGTACTGAGCAAGTCCGACCCAACCGGAAATCAGAGCTGCGCCGAATACCTGGATCAGACCGGACAGGAACGGAATAACGAGGCAGGCTTTGAGACCGCCCTTTTCATTCGCAACAAGTCCGATTGTAGCGTTATCGAAGAATACAGGTACGAAACCGCAGATGATGATTGTCGGGGACTTGATAAGGATCAGTGTGATAATTGCAATGATCTGACCTGTAAGACCGGCAAGGAAGCCGAATGTAACAGCGTTTGAATCACCGAAACCATAGCAGACTGCACAGTCAACACCAGGAACTGAAGCCGGCAGAAGCTTGTCGGCAATACCCTGGAATGAAGCTGTGAGTTCTGTGACGAATGTACGTACACCGAGCTGCAGGATAGCCAGATAAACAGCGAACTGCAGTGATGTATTGAAGATATAGAACAGGAAGTTCTCAGTTTCCTTTGTAGCACCGCTTGCTACAAAGAACGGCTTGCCGATAACTGCCATGATGATTCCGAAGAATACAGTCATGAGGATGGCAGTACATACCATGTTCTCGTTGAAGATTGAGAAGAAGCCCGGCATTTCAAGTTCGCCGACTTTCTTGACTTCACGTGTTCCGTCCTTGTCACCGAAGAGCTTTTCAGCGAGCCAGGAACCCAGACGGATACCGAACATCTGCTGGTGAGCAATAGCGAAGCCTGCACCTTCAGTCAGTTCCTGCATAGGCTTGACTGTGAGGTTGGAGCCGACTGCCCAGTAAGCACCAAGGATAACGGACATAACGATCATAAGAGCAACGTCATTGTTTCTCAGAGCCGGCAGAGCGAAGAGGATCAGCCAGTAAGCTGTAGCAGCCTGCTGAACCTGTACGTGACCGGTTGTGAACAGTGTGCGGCACTTTGTGATCTTGTTGAAGCGAACGAGAAGAATGTTAACGATGAACGCAATGAGAAGCAGCGTCATAACGTTTGCAAATCCTTTTCCGAATACTTCTTCAACACCTGCTGTAACAGCGTTCTGACCATAGTACGGGTCGATAACAGCTGCTGTCAGATTGAAGCGGTCCTTCAGACCGGCAAGAATCGGACGGAAGTTGCTGGTAAGTCCGCCTGAACCAACGTTCAGAATCAGCATACCGATGATAGCTTTAAGGGTTCCTGCCAGAGTGTCATACCACTTTTTGCCCATCAGGCAGTAACCGAGAAGGGTCAGGAATCCGACCATGTACGGAGCCTTCTGCAGTACATATGTTGCAAAGAAACTCCAAATAGCACTTAAAACGCCCATTTTTCCCTAATTCCTCCTTTTTTAATTAGTGAAAATGATTTGTCATTCCATTTCTTCACAGGGGAATTTTGCTTCCGCTGCGAGAATGTCCTCCGGTGTTCTTGCCTGGGCAAGAGCATCGATCAGAGGCTCATTCATAAAGATAAATGAAAGCTGTTGAATGTTGTTCATGTGTTCCTCAGGATTGACTGCGGAAAGCGTGAAGAACAGATTCGCCTCTTTTTTGTCTCCGAATTCGTCCACTCCGAAATCAATCATATGCTTTGAAACCATGAAACCGATGCCTGTTTTGAAGGCGCCTGTCGCATTTTCGGTCGTATGCGGCATAGCAATGTTGTGTTCGAAGACCACATAAGGTCCAAACTTTTCGATGCATGCAACGATCTGTTTGTAATAGTCTTCGCTGACACTGCCGTCAGCTACGAGCGATTCTGCCGAAAGTCTTACTGCTTCCTGCCAGGAAACACCTTCGCCGTCGATGAAGCGGTAATGCTTCTTCTCGACAATATTCTGTAATACACTAGCCATAAACCCTTCCTCTCAATAAACATTTTAGTAGTTTATGATCGGAAATCAATCGAAAAAGACGGAAAAAAGCTTGTAAAAGATCGTTTTATTTATGTTTCGCAGAAAATACGCACATTTCTTTCACGTTTTACTGAAACATTTTCAATAAAACGAACAATTTTGGGCGAAAGGTGCACATTTAATGTTCGCTTGATATTGACCTTCGTTGTTTAAGACCGCTAAACTGAACTTGAAGCAGTTCGTATCTTGTCTTTTATTATATTAATAAGACATCTGCGGACATGATTTGCTCAGATAGCGGAATGGAGGAAAATATGAGTAAAATCAGTGAGATGACCCGTGAAAAGTGGGTTATGAGCACATTCCCGGAATGGGGAACCTGGCTCAGCGAAGAGATTGAAAATTGGGATGTAAAGCCCGGAACAGTCGCAATGTGGTGGCTCGGATGCGTCGGCATGTGGTTCAAGACACCGGGCGGCGCGAACATCACGGTTGACCTGTGGGCAGGAAACGGTAAGCGCACACACGGCGACGGCAAGATGAAGGTCGGACACCAGATGGCAAACATGGCCGGTGCCCGTGCAATGCAGCCGAATCTCCGCAATGTACCGTTTGTAATTGATCCGTTTATGGTCAAGCATCTCGATGCAGTACTTGCAACTCATTATCATCAGGATCATATGAGCGCTGAACTGGCAGCTCATGTCGTAAACAGCGGAATGACAACATTTGATGAAAACGGAAAGGAAATCCCTGTACCGTTCATCGGACCGCGCAAGTGCGTCGACTACTGGGTCAACTGGGGCGTTCCCGAAGACCGCTGCATCGTTGTAAAGCCGGGCGATTCCATCAAGATCAAGGATATTGAAATTGTTGCAGTTGATTCATTTGACAGAACATGCATCGTCACAACTGATTCAACAGGACCGGACCGTGAAGATCTGTACGGCAAGTGCCCTACTGACATGGATGAAAAAGCCGTTAACTACATCATTAAGACTCCCGGCGGAAACATCTATCACAGCGGTGACTCACACTACTCTATTTACTTTGCAAAGCACGGCAAAGATTATGACATTGATGTTGCTACAGCAGCTTACGGACTTAATCCGGTCGGCATCCAGGACAAGATGGAAGCTACAGATGTACTCCGTATGGCTGAAGCCCTCAACTGCAAGGTTGTAATTCCTATCCACCATGACGTCTGGACGAACTTCCAGGCTGACGTGAATGAAATCAAGGTTCTCTGGGAAATGCGCAAGGACCGTCTGGACTACAAGTTCCATCCGTTCTTCTGGGAAGTCGGCGGACATTATGTATATCCGGATGACAAGGACCGTATGGCATATCATCACGACCGTGGTTTCCACGACTGCTTCGAGGAAGAGCCGAACGTACCGTTCCGTTCAGTACTCTGATCAGGCAATACCTTCCTCCCGCTCTTCCGGCGGGAGGAAGTTCCGATTTATGGAGAAGGAGATTTAACAATGAAAGCAGAAAAAAAGGTTATTGCAAATCTGAACAAATGCTACGCAGTAGCTGAAATGAAATTTGACGGAAAACGTCATCTGATCTGTGCTGCAGAAAAAGAAGATCCTGCATATGTATTTGACCTTGACGGAACACGTACGGATACCCTCTGGGAAGGTCCGGGCGGTGTCATGACTCTTGCCCAGTATCCCCTTTCAGCTGATGATGATCCGATTCTTATGGCGACATACAAGTTCTACAGTCCGAATAATTCAGCTGAAGCAAAGATTGTGTACTATACACGTGAAAACGGAAAATGGATCATGCACGTACTGTGCGACCTGCCGTTTGTCCACCGTTTCGGCGTCATCAGAAAAGCCGGCGAATACTACATCGTTGCCTGCACGCTCAAGAGTGCCCATGCCTTCAAGAATGACTGGACATGTCCCGGACGCATCTGGGTCGGAAAGCTTCCCGAAGACATCCGTGCATACAGCAGCGAGCATCAGCTTGAACTGACACCGCTGGTCAGCGGCCTGTACAAAAACCACGGCTTTGCAAAAGTGGCTGACGGTGATGATGAATTTGTTCTGGTCGGCACGGAGAACGGTGTTTACCGCGTAGATGCTCCCGCATCCGCCGACGGTGAATGGTCCGCCGAGAAGATTCTTGACGTTCCGACGAGCGACATGCTGTATCAGGACTATGACGGCGACGGAAAAAAGGAACTCCTCGTTCTTTCACCTTTCCACGGCGACACACTTGCTGTCTATAAAGAAAAGAACGGCAGTTTCGAAAAGGTATTCGAAGCAGAGAAGAAGATGCCGTTCCTGCACGCAGTCTGGGGCGCAAATCTTGACGGAACGGAATATGCATTTATCGGAAACCGTCAGGAAGACCGTGAGCTTCTTGCGATTCATTATGACGGCGGCTATGTATTTGATGTTCTTGATGCCGGCGCAGGACCTGCAAACTGCATGTATTTCCGTGACGGAGATCAGGACAAGCTCATTGCAGCCAACCGTGAAACCGACGAAATTGCAGTATATACTCTGACAAAGTAAACAGCGCGGGAACAGGTAACGGAATATGAAATATTCACTTGGGCTTTATGAAAAGGCCATTCCTGCCGGATATGATTTTGCCAGAATGTTCGATATTGCCCGCACCAGCGGATTTGACCGCCTGGAGATCAGTATCGATGAAACAGACTGGCGTCAGGAACGCCTGGACTGGAGCGAGGAAAAACAGCGTGAGCTTGGTCAGCTTTCACGTACGATGGGCACTCCCCTTCTGACAATGTGCCTGTCCGGACACCGCAAATGGCCGCTCGGCTCCCATGATGAAAAAACACGGGAAAGAGCACTGGAAATGATGAAAAAGGCCATTGTATTCTCGGCAAATACGGGAATCCGCATCATCCAGCTTGCCGGCTATGATGTATATTACGAAGACGGCGACGCTGATACCGAGCGCTGGTTCCGCGAGAATCTGGCTAAATCTGCCGAGATTGCTGCAGAATACGGCGTTGTGCTTGCCTTTGAGACAATGGAAACTCCGTTCATGGACACTGTCACAAAGTCCATGCATTATGTCGATCTGATTGATTCCCCGTGGCTGGGTGTTTATCCGGATATCGGAAATCTGAAAAATGCATCACTGATCTACGGAACCGATGTCGTGGAAGACATGAAGCGCGGAAGCGGTCATATCTTCGCAGTGCATCTCAAGGAAACAAAGCCCGGTCTGTACAGAGATATGAATTTCGGCGATCCCACAGGACATACCGAATATGTCAGATGCATCAAGGCTTCCCTTGAAATGGGCGTCCGTATGTTTACCGGTGAGTTCTGGCACCAGAAAGGTCAGGACTACGAAAAAACAATCTGTGATTCAGCGAAATTCCTGCGTGCCAAAATTGAAGAAGCTGCTGCGCAGTGTGAATGAGGAGAATAAATATGCTTGAAGAATTAAAAAAAGAAGTTTATGAAGCAAATATGCTGCTTCCGAAATACGGACTTGTAACATTCACATGGGGCAATGTTTCCGGAATCGACCGTGAAAAAGGTCTGTTTGTTATCAAACCGAGCGGCGTCGACTACGACAAGCTCACACCGGAGGATATGGTTGTTGTCGATCTGAACGGAAACGTTGTCGAAGGAAAACTGAATCCGTCAAGCGATACTGCAACACACGTCGAGCTTTACAAAGCATTCCCCAACATCGGCGGCGTTGTTCACACGCACTCCCCTTATGCAACAAGCTGGGCCCAGGCCGGCCGCAGCATCCCCTGCTACGGCACAACACATGCCGACTATTTCTACGGTGATGTTCCCTGCCTGCGCTGCCTGACGAAGGAAGAAATTGATGAGGCTTACGAAGAGAACACAGGCCATCTGATCGTCAATGAGTTCGGCCGCATGGGCATCGACTACGAAGCAGTATCGGCAGCGCTCTGCAAGAACCACGGTCCTTTCTGCTGGGGAAAGAATGCAGAAGACGCAGTGCACTGTGCGGTTGTTCTGGAAGAAGTTGCCAAGATGGCTCTTCGTACGGAACTGATTGAGCCGAAGGTAAAAGAAGCCCCGCAGGAACTGCAGGACAAGCATTATTACCGCAAGCACGGTGCGAATGCATACTACGGTCAGGGAAACTGATCCTGTTCGTAAAACAAGAAGAATATCCTCCCCCCGGGAGGATATTTTTATGAAAGGAACTGCATGTTCCCGCTCGGGTTATGCAGTTCCTCTTTTTGCAGTTTCTGTAATTTATGCATTTGCGGCTTTATTTGATTTTCTTTTCTTCAGAGCAATTTTAACTGCACGCTTTGCCGCATAAGGTGCCACAACCTTCATCATTTCCTCTGCAGTATGCATGTCACTGGCATGCGGAATATCCCTGCTCAGGTGAATTGCATCAAATTCACATCTTGTCGTGCACAGTCCGCATCCGATGCATTTGTTCAGATCTACAGTTGTTGCGCCGCAGCTCAGACATCTTGCCGCTTCTGTTCTGACCTGCTCCTCAGTCAGCGGCAGCCTGAAGTCCTCAAAGCTCCCGAGCGGCTCGCCTTCCCTCATTCCCGGAGCCTGACGTCCGGCGGTATCATAGCCGTAAACGGAAATATCATCACGGTCAAGTTCAATAAACTGCCTGAGATCCCTTCCGATTGTCAGTGACTGCCCCGGATGCACATACCGGTTGATGGAAACCATGCCTTCCCTTCCGTCAGCGATTGCATCAATCGCAAAGCGCGGTCCGCGGAAGATATCCCCGCCGATAAAGATGTCCGGTTCTGCTGTCTGCAGCGTCACAGGATCCGCAGCTGCGGTTCCGTTTGCTTTCAGTTCAACCTTTGTGCCGTTAAGCAGGCCGCCCCATTCAGCGCTCTGGCCGATTGCCAGAAGCACATTTTCGCATCTGACAGTGATTGTTTCCTCTTCATTGTATTCCGGCGCAAATCTGCCTTCTTCATCAAATACAGACGTGCATTTCTTAAATATGACACCGGCTGTCTTTCCGTTTTCGGCAATAATCTCCTTCGGACCCCAGCCGTTCAGAATTTCGATGCCTTCTTCAAGGACTTCTCTTACCTCATCCTTCGCCGCCGGCATCTGCCGTCTCTGCTCAAGGCAGACCATGGTTACCCTGCCTTGGGAAGCACGGACTGCAGTACGCGCAACATCCGCCGCGACGTTTCCGCCGCCGATTACAACAGTATCACCGCTCAGACGTACGGAATGATCCTGATTTACGCGCTTCAGGAAGGCAATGCCGCTTCCGGTGCCCGCAGCGTCCTCACCCGGAACTCCGGCCTTTCTGCCGCCCTGAAGTCCGATAGCAATATAGAATGCCTTGAAGCCTCTGGCACGGAGCTCATCAAGAGTAATATCCTTTCCGACTTCTGTGCCGCATATGATTTCCGCACCCATCTTTCTGATAATGCTGATTTCGGCGTCGACAACCTTCTTGTCCAGCCTGAAGTCGGGAATTCCGTTGACAAGCATGCCTCCCGGCCTGCTTTCCTTCTCAAATACAGTTACCGGATAGCCTTCCGTCCGCAGATAATAAGCTGCCGTAAGCCCTGCGGGACCGGCACCGATTACGGCAACGGGATAATCCTTCCACTGTTCACCGTCTCCGTTTTCACATACCGGAATATACTGATCTGCTTCATTAAGCTCCCTGTAAGCAAGGAATTTCTTGATCTCATCAATGGCGACAGGCTCATCGATCATTCCTCTGGTGCATCTGTCCTCACAGCGGCGGTTGCATACTGCTCCGCATACCGCAGGGAAAGGATTGTCCTGTCTGATCAGCCTGAGCGCATCACGGTATCTTCCTTCCGCCGCCATTCTGACATATCCCTGAACGGCCAGGTGTGCCGGACATGCTGTTTTGCAGGGAGCGGTACCGGTGTCATAGCAGTTGATCCTGTTATGGTCACGGTAATCTCTGTCCCACTTGTCTTCGCCCCATTCCGTCTCATCAGGCAGCTCATGCATCGGGTATGTTACTTTTGTGCCGTTTTTACGGCAGAGCTTCTGTCCCAGTTTTGCCGCACCTGCTGGACATACCTCAACGCATTTTCCGCAGGCAGTGCACTTTGCATGATCAACATGGGCACGGTATGCACTTCTTGACATGTTCGGGGTATTGAACAGCTGTGAGGTTCTCAGACCGTAGCAGCTTCCCGGCGAGCAGTTGCAGATGCCGACAATGCGGTTGGGTCCGTCCAGATTGGTAATCTGGTGCACGTAGCCCTTGCGTTCCGCACGGATGATAATATCCATTGCCTCTTCCCTGCTGATATAATGTGCATCCTTTCCGGATGTTACCAGGAATTCCGCAATATCGCCGACACCGATGCACATGTATCCCTCGATGTCGCCTACGCCTTCACCTCTGTAACGCTGTGCTTTCCGGCAGGCGCAGACCATAGCGCAGAAAGTGTCATATTTGTTCAGCCAGTGTGAAAGATGCTCTACACTGACCGACTGCGATTCCGCTTCAATTGCCTTTTCCACCGGAATTACATGCATTCCGATTCCCGCCCCTCCGGGAGGAATCAGCGGAGCCGCTATTTCCAGCGGTTCCTGCGGTGCCAAATTGAACATGGTAGCCACTTCCGGATGCATATCGGCAAGTGTCGGATGCTCCACCATATATTCACCTGATCCGACCACCCACTTCGGAATAAGGTACTGGATATGATGATCTTCATTATCGCGGTTCTGTTCCAGCAGACCGATCCACAGCAGATGATCGATGACCGTCTGCGTCTGCTCTTCCGTCATGCGGTTGCGTTCAGCGAGTTCCCTTGTTGTAAGACCGGTTCTTCTTTTCTTAAAGCTCAGCATGAAGCGGACTTCATCCTTGGTCAGAAGTCTGTCCAGAATCCAGAAATCCATGTGATTTTCTTTCATTCCCCCGGGAAGCTTCCGGGGAATGCTGTCGGTTATCATAACAGCCAGCTGTTTAACTAGTTTTTTCTTTTCCGGATCGCTGCAGTGATAATCTTCGCGCGGAAAATCCCATTCATTTACATGAATATTCGGGTTGACTTCTTTAGCAATCATGATCGGTTCTCCTTATCTGCAGATCAGTTCCCGACTATTTTAGCATTAATATCATCCTGCGTCATCACTTGGTCAAACCAGAGAACTGCTTTCCGCATGCAAAAACCGGTCATTTCACAATGACCGGTTCCCTGGTTTGTACTTATTCTCAGCCTCTGACTTCCTTTACGATGTCAGCTGCTTCTTTAACAAGTGCCTTGATCTCGTCAAATTTTCCTTCTTTGATCAGATCGCCCTTTACCATCCAGCTTCCGCCGCAGGCAAAGATCTTGTTGTATGCCAGATATTCTCTGACGTTGCCCGGGCCGATTCCGCCTGTAGGCATAAATCTGACATTAACATACGGTGCTGCCAGAGCCTTGATCATCTTCAGACCTCCGGAAGGCTCTGCCGGGAAGAATTTCACTTCTGTCAGACCGAGTGAGAGTGCTTTTTCAATATCGCTCGGTGTGCATGTGCCCGGTGTCATAGGTACGCCCTTGGAAAGAACATACTCAACAACTTCAGGATTCAGGCCGGGGGATACGATGAATTTTGAACCTGCAGCGATTGCACGGTCAGCCTGCTCTTTTGTCAGGACTGTTCCTGCACCGACGAGCATTTCAGGATATGCCGCAACCATCTGTCTGATTGCTTCTTCGGCAGCTTCAGTTCTGAATGTTACTTCTGCACAGGGAAGTCCGCCCTCAACGAGCGCCTTTGCAAGAGGTACAGCGTCTTTTACGTCATTGATTACAACAACCGGTACAATTCCGATTTTGCCGAGCTGATCAATAATGCTCTCTGATTTGGTATTTTCTTTTAACACGTTTCTTACCGCTCCTTTTCCTTTCAGCATTTCCATGAAATGCCTGATCACAGCGCCGCTCATGCCAGCCTCTTCAAGATCAACGCCGAATATTTTGGCGTTTTTGAGCAGAGGAAGCAGTTTTGCTTTTACTGTTTCTTCAGAAGGAACCTCGCCGCACCTGAAATCACTGACATAGGCTTTTACATCTTCCAGCAGCGGATCCGGGCTCAGCTCAAACGCATTGCCCTCATCGTCCACTCCCATCAGGTATCTGAGCCATCCTGCGAATACCAGCGGTATCTTTTTCAGATCTCTGACATCAAGGCTGTCATCAGCGAGATATGCCTTGATCGTCTCTCCGTAACGGATTGACAGCTTCTGGGAAGTATCTGTGGCAATTCTCTGCGGTGTATCCGGCATAAACGGATTCGGAATACGTACATTGACAACAGTGTCAATAAACTGTTTCGGATCCAGAATGCCAGGATTGACAACGACAGGCAGACCTTCTTTGTAGCCGATTGTCTTGACCAGGGATACAAGATTTTCATCCTTCATTTCATCGGAAATCTTGCTGTAGCCAAGCAGACATCCGAATACAGCCAGTGCTGTATGAAGCGGATTCAGACATGTGCAGACTTTCATTCTTTCGACTTTGTCTACAGTCTCTCTGTCAGTGAAGTAGAATCCTGCTTTTTCCAGGGCCGGTCTTCCGTTGGGGAACCAGTCCTCGATGACAAGATATTCACTTTCCTCCGCATTTACGAACGGAGCCACATAGCTCTTTCTGGATGTGATAACCGGTTCAAGAGGAAGTCCGTCCTTTTTCAGAATTTCCTCTACGGAGTGATCAGGTCTCGGCGTAATCTTATCGATCATTGACCAGGGGAACGATACCTTTTTGGGATTTTCGATATACTCGGCAAATCCCTTTTCAACATGTCCCTTTTCAGCCCAGCGCTTTGCAAAGGTATCTACCGCCGCAAACAGCTTGTCGCCGTTGTGGCTGCAGTTGTCAGTGGAAACCATTGCGATCGGTTTCTCACCCGCCAGATATCTTGCATAAAGCAGTGATGTGACCTTGCCGATGTAGCTCATCGGCTTTTCAACTCCCTTTTCGATATCTTCCGTAACAGAAGCCAGTTCCTTTCCGGAAGCGTCTGTCAGTGCATAGCCTTTTTCCGTGATTGTGAATGTGCATAACTGAAGGCTGTCACTTCTGAAGATCTCTTTTAGTCTAGCATATTCAGCGGCATTTTCGGAATCAAGCATGCATGATTCTCCGATAGAACCGATAACATTTTTCTCAACTGTTCCGTTTGCCTTCAGAGTGACCAGAACGGACAGGTTGTCATTGGGTCTGTATGCTTTTTCGACAATTTCATAATCAAACCCGTCAACCGCAATAATGCCGGATTTCATGATGCCTTCATTCAGAAGTTTCTGTGCTGCGGCAGCCTGGAAAGCACGGAAGATATTGCCTGCGCCGAAGTGAACCCATACCGGATGGGCAAGTGTTTCCCTGACCATTTCCTCCCGGTCAAATTCCGGAAGCGCATATCCTTTGGAAATCCACTCTTCTCTGTTTTTCAGTCCTTCATTTGAAAGTTTCATTTCAGATACCTCTCTCGGATGCTTTTTCTACAGCTTCCCATAAGCCGTTGATATATGCTGCACCGAGCGCACGGTCATAGAGACCGTAACCCGGCATTGCCACTTCACCCCAGATCATGCGGCCGTGGTCGGGTCTGATCGGTCCGTCGAAGCCGATGTCATAGAGTGCCTTGATGATTTCATACATATCGAATGTACCGTCAGAGGACAGATGTGCTGCCTCCTCGAAATCATCGGGGCTGTTGAACTTCAGATTTCTTACATGTGCAAAGTGAATTCTTCCCTTCAGGCTGCGGATCATCTCAGGCAGATTATTGTTGAGATTTGTTCCGTAGGAACCGGAGCAGAAAGTAACACCGTTGTGAACATCGTCCACAGCATTCATCAGACGGAGAATGTTTTCCTTGTTGATGATAATTCTCGGCAGACCGAAGACGGACCATGCCGGATCATCCGGATGGATGGCCATTTTGATGTCATATTCGTTGCATACAGGCATAATAGCCTTCAGGAAGTAAACAAGATTTTCAAACAGCTTTTCGTTGTCGATATCTTTATATGTCTCAAAGAGCTCCTTGACTCTCGCCATACGCTCAGGCTCCCAGCCCGGCATAACTGTTCCGTTCATGTCACCGGCGATGGAATCAAACATCTTTTCGGGATTCAGTGAATCAACAGCTGCCTGTGTGTAGGCCAGTACTGTAGAACCGTCTTCTCTCTTTCTTGCCAGTTCGGTTCTTGTCCAGTCGAATACCGGCATGAAATTATAGCAGACAAGATGAATGTCCTCTTTGCCGAGATTCTCCAGAGTTTTAATGTAGTTTTCAATATCATGATCACGGCCTTCGGAACCGGTCTTGATTGCGTCGGAAACATTAACGCTTTCAATGCCGGCAATATGCATTCCCGCTGCCGCAACTTCATCCTTTAATGCTCTGATTTCTTCACGTGTCCAGAGTTCACCGGGCTGCTTGTAGTAAAGTGTTGTAATAACACCCTTCACACCGGGAATCTGTCTGATCTGTTCAAGTGTGACTGTGTCGTACTGACTGCCGTACCAGCGTAATGTCATTTCCATAATTTTTTTCTCCTTTGTTTTTACAATATATTTATAACCTGTAAAGCGCTCTCAAAGAATTGACAAAATTGTTATCAACATTGCAAAAGTTGTGGTTAAATAGAGTTATGAAAAAAAATCTGCGGTCTTCTTTTAATTCCAGACAGTACATGCTGGAGAAAGATTTTGAAATCTACTATTACAGTGATCTTCACTTCCGTTCGGAAAAGAATCATTCCCATGATTACTATGAATTTTATGTCTTCATCAACGGCGACTGTGCCATGCATATCTCGGGAAACGATTATCCTCTTGTCCGCGGCGATGTGGTACTGATACCGCCGCTGGTTAACCATCATATTGTTATCAGGGACCCGGAAATTTCATATCAGCGCTTTGTGTTCTGGATTTCACGGAGCTTCGCCGACGGCCTGATCGCAGAATCCGCTGATTACGGCTATCTGATTTCAAAAAGCCTGCAGAAAGGTTATTACATATTCCATAACGAGGCTGTTATGTTCAATTTCATTCAGGCCAAAGTCATCGGACTGCTTGAGGAAGTACAGGGAAACCGTTTCGGAAGGCAGACTTCCCTGCGCCTGCAGGTGTCTGATCTGATTCTCAGTCTGAACAGAATCGAATATGAGCGGAACAACACAAGATACGAAGGAAACAAAACGGATATATCGGAAACACTTGTCTTCTATATTGACAAGCATCTTTCCGATGATCTTTCCCTGGACAGTCTTGCCGGTCAGTTCTATGTATCGAAATATTACATCAGTCATTTTTTCAAGGAAAATTTCGGAATTTCCATACATCAGTACATTCTGAAAAAACGTCTGGAAGCCTGCCGTACGGCAATGCTCCGGGAGGAAGGCATCACTGATGTATACAGCCGTTACGGATTTTCTGATTATTCCAGTTTCTTCAGAGCATTCAAAAAAGAATACGGCCTGTCTCCGAAGGAATACCAGAGGATTTACATGCAGGATCCGGAAAGCAGAAACACAAAGAACCGATGATCATGTCATCGGTTCTCTTTATTTTTTGCTTACGCAATGCTGCCCTGCAGTTCAGATGCAGGATGAATCAGCCGATATTCTTCAGGAATGCCTTGTAAGCGCGGTAGCCTTCGTATACATCCGCCTTGGATACAATCTCACTGGGCGCATGCATATTGTGTACGGATATGCCGGCATCAAGAACATCCATGTTCAGCTGTGCCGTAATATAGGCAATTGTTCCTCCGCCGCCGACATCAACTGCGCCAAGCTCGGAAGTCTGGTACATGACATCATCAAGCTCCATTGCCTTTCTGACTTCGGCAATGAATTCCGGATTTGCATCATTGGAGCCGGACTTTCCTCTCGCTCCCGTAAATTTATTGAAAACAATACCCTTTCCGAAATATGCACAGTTCTTCGGATCATTGACTTCGGGATAATTCGGATCATAACCGGCGGATACATCGGAAGAGAGCATTTTGGAATTCGTAAATGTATCATTGAGACTGATCAGATCAGCCTGTCCGTTGAGTCCGAGCATTCTCGTGACGACCATTTCAAACCATCTGCTGTGCATGCCCGTCGCACCGACAGAGCCGATTTCCTCTTTATCCACAAGAATGCAGCAGGAAGTTCTTTCCGGAGCGTCCGTATCGAACAGCGCACGCATGGACGTATATGCGCAGACTCTGTCATCATGACCGTAACCCATGATCATGGAACGGTCCAGTCCGTAGTCTCTTGCAGGGCCTGCCGGGACAACTTCGATCTCTGCCGAGACAAAGTCTTCCTCTTCAATGCCGTATCTCTCCTTGAGAAGATCAAGAATGTACTGCTTGACAGGTTCCTTGACTTTATCATCTTCAGTCTTTGCCGGAATGGATCCGACTGTGAGATTCAGTGCTTCTCCTTCCACAACCTCGGATCCTTTTTTCTGCATCTGCTTCGCCGCAAGATGAATCAGAAGATCCGTAACTCCCACAACGGGATCATCATCCTTTTCGCCGATCACAATACTGACGCTTGTTCCGTCTTTCAGGCAGACAATTCCGTGAAGCGCCATCGGGCGGGCAACCCACTGATATTTCTTGATGCCGCCGTAGTAATGCGTATCAAAAAGCGCAATACCGTCCTTTTCGTACAGCGGATGCTGCTTCAGATCCATCCTGGGGCTGTCAATATGCGCTCCGAGGATGTTCATTCCGCATGTCAGAGGCTTTCTGCCGATGACAAACAGACAGATGTTTTTGTTTCTGTTTACCGCATACACTCTGTCGCCGGCTTTCAGCGGTCCGCTCAGGCTGTTCAGATCAGCGAATCCGCATTCCTCTGCTGCCTTTCTTGCATTTTCGGTAAATTCTCTTTCCGTTTTTGAAGCAGAAAGAAACAGACGGTAGTCTTCCGCAAACTCACTGATCTTATTCAGACCTTCTTCTTCATACTTTTCCCAAACTGTTTTCTCCATTTGATTTCCTTTCCGAATATTTATGGAACGGAATCAGCCTGACTGCCTGGCCGGCAACCTCCATTCTGATCCCGTTTTCACACTCTTCCCGTACCGTCATCCTGACTGTACTGCGGTATGGCTGAACCTCACTGATTTTATCATAAGGTATCAGGCATTGTATAACTTCTTCCTCAGGATAAAGCATTTCCGTAATCCGTCTGAGAAGGTTTTCAAGCCCTTCCCCTTTCAGTGCGGAAATACATATTCCCTCAAACTGCTCACGGTTTTCCGTCAGGTCCATTTTGTTAAAGACACGCAGAACGGGAATGTTTCCGGCGCCGATCCTCTTCAGTGTCTCTGTCGTATCATCGGCTTTTTTCTGCCATCCGCTGTCCGATGCATCAATCACATGAATCAGAAGATCTGCGTCTCTTGCCGCATCCAATGTGCTGTCAAAAGCGTCGATCAGCTCACCGGGCAGATCCGACACAAAGCCGACGGTGTCGTAAAGCAGGAATGATTTTCCTTCAAAGGACAGACTTCTGACGCTCGTGTCGAGCGTGGCGAACAGCATATCTTTTTCCAGAACCGTACTGTCATGTCGGTCAGCCATTTTCAGAAGCGCATTCATCACCGAACTCTTGCCGGAATTCGTATATCCGACAAGGGCCGCCCTGCCCAGCGCAGACTTTGTTCTTCTGATCTCTGCAGTTCTGTTCTGCTTCTGTATTTCCCTGAGCTGCTTTTTCAGGCTTGAAATCCGGTTCTGATACTTCCGTCTGATAACACTGGAGCGCATTTCACCGGCTCCCCTGTTCCGGTATCCGCCGGCACGCTGATGTGTCTCTTCCTCATCCGCATCATACACTCTTCCCAGTGCATACTGCAGTCTGGCGCTTTCAACCTGAATTTTCGCCTGCGCCGTTCTGGCGCGCATCGAGAAAATATCAAGAATCAGTGCTGTTCTGTCAATCACAGCGGTACCGCACGCTTCCGCAATTCTGTTTCCTGCCGAAAACGAAAGCGGATTGCAGAAAACGACCACGTCGGCATTCACTGCTCTGACTGCTTCCGCAAGTTCCTGCAGCTTGCCGCTGCGGAATACCGTATTGGGATCAACCGATCTTGACAGCTGTGTCACAGTTGCCGCCGGCTTTGTATCACAGGCGATGCACAGCTGCCTGCATTCCTCAATTACGGATTCATATTTCTGTTTCTGATCTTTCAGTATAACTGCCGCCAGTACTGCTGTCCTCATTCTGATTCCCTGTATTCTTTGTTTTCCGGCAGAGCAGGACTGCTTTCATAAACATCACTCAGATTCTTCACGTAGTATGTCACTCCCAGCCACATTCCGGATTTCCACCCGAAACGGTCGAATTCCGCAGCCTTTGCAAACCCGCATGACTCATGAAGTCTTTCGCTTGCCGTATTTCCCTGTGTCACGATCGACACAATTTTTTTATAGCCGTTCTGCTTCGCTGACGCACAAAGTGCTTCCATCAGCTTCCTGCCGCAGCCTCTGCCCTTCTGTGCCGGATCGACATATACAGCTGCGTCCGCCGTCCAGATATATGCACTGCGCGGATTGAACTGACTGAGATACGCATATCCCTTCAGAATGCCGTCCTCTTCAAGAACAAGCCACGGATAGCTGCGTGTAATGTCGCTTACCCGCTGCGAAAATACCTCCGGGCTCAGCTGTTCCGTTTCAAACGTTGCCGTACTGTTGGCTATATACCAGTTGTACCATCCGAGGATCACAGGAATATCTTTTTCTGTGATATGTCTGATCATCTCTCAAATACCGTTTCACCGTCCATGACTGTCATCATAATCCTGCACGCTGAAATCTCATCTGCAGGTATTTTCGTAATATTCCGGTCTGTAACAGCAAAGTCTGCAATATAACCCTCGCAGATCTTTCCCAGCCTGTCATCAGCGAAGAAAGTCTGTGCAGCCTTCTCCGTATATGATTCAATCGCCTGATCGACAGTAAGGCATTCGTCCGGATTCATGGATGCACTTTTGTCCAGGGACGTTCTTGTGACTGCAAGCTGAATACCCTTGAGAGGATCCGGCACTTCCACCGGCGCATCGCTTCCGTTGGAGGCACATGTGCCTTCAAACAGTGTCCGGTAAGGATATGAGGAAGCAGCGCGCTTTTCACCGACACGGGAATTAAGAATCTTTGCATCGAAGTCAACGAAGAGTGACTGGAAGTAGCAGTTCAGCTTCATATCAACGACTTTCCTGATCTGCTCGGGAGTCATGATCTGGCAGTGAACGATACCGTGGTGAAGCGGATTGCCCTCAAGGACAATATCGTCATAAAGCTTCAGCACCTGATCCAGCGCCCTGTCGCCGATCGCATGTATGATCGAAGGCATATTATACCTTGATGCAAGCTCAAGGAATATCTTCATTTCACTTTTTGTGTAAATCAGAATACCCTTTTTTTCCGGTGCATCACTGTACGGCTTTGTCAGTGCGGCAGTGCGGGCACCGAGTGATCCGTCTGCGATGATCTTAAGCGGACCGATCCGGAAATAATCATCACCGACGTCAAAGGTATATCCTTCATCAAGGAAATGCGCAAATTCCCGGGGATTCTCAAAGTGACACTGTTCGTTGACACGGACAGTCATCCTTCTCTGATAGCCCAGACGCATATATGCATCAATCACCATCCGCCAGTCATTCGAAAGAGACACAAAATCATCCGATCCGCAGGATGTAATGCCATAACTGTTCAGTGACTTTGAACCCGCAAGAATATCCTTCTGCATGCTTTCCACTGTCGGCTTCGGCCATACAGCCTGAACAGGATTCATTCCGGATTCCTCCAGATATCCCTTTTCAAAGTCAATGTATCCGCCCTCGATAACGGAATCCGGACCGATTCCGGCAAGTTCCAGCGCCTTCGAATTGGCAATCATTTTGTGGCCGCACACACGTGTAATGGAAATCGGAATCTCAGTTGACACTGCATCAAGATCGCTTTTCAGCGGCATTGCCGGGACATCGAAGAGCTCCTCGTTGAATCCTCTTGCAATAATCCAGTCCGGATGCTCATCAGCCTTCTTTTTCAGCATGCGCATCACATCCATCACGGAGTGCGCATCCGCAAGCTGAAGCCCGTTGAGAAAATGACCGTATCCGAGCAGATGCATATGGCTGTCAATAAACCCCGGCGTGACAAACATACCCTGAAGATCAATCAGTTCGTCGCTTTCTGTAAGCCTCTGCTTCACTTCCTCATCGGTTCCCAGGAAAGCAAAACGCCCTTCGTCGACAATAAATGCCGTTGCTGTGTTTTTCCAGATGTCTGCATTAATAAATCCGCGCATATTCATTCCTCCTCATCACAGGGATAAATCACTCCCGACTGTTTCCGGCATGTTTCCAGTATGCCGATAATATCAAGCGTCAGAGCATGCGGCAGTCGCTCTGATTCGGTTCTGCCGTTTTGTACATTCTCTATAAAGTCCTCAAGCTGAAGGACAAAATCATCCTGATGCGCCTCAAACAGCAGCGTCTTTTCCTTTGTCCGTCTGTCGGTGAACCAGACCTTGCCCGTCCGGTTCGGATGGTCAAGGATCAATGTTCCGTTTTCCCCGCCGATCTCGCATGTCATTTCGGAAAGTGCGGCTTTGCTGCAGGTAATTACAGCGTCGAAGCCTTCATAACGGAGGAATGCCGATGAAGTGACATCTGTGCCGGTATCAAGCAGCTGCGATACAGCCAGAATCTGACCGGGTTTTCCGAACAGCGCGGCAGCGCAGGAAAGCGCATATACACCAAGATCCATCCACGCTCCGTTGCACAGTTCTCTTCTGAATGTTGTGGGATTCCTTCCTTCAAGATAAGCGTCAAAGCGGCTGGAATACTGCGAAATACTGAATACTGCTCTTCTGATCCTTCCGCATCGTTTCAGTTCCTGCTTCATAACACGGATTCCCTCGCCGTACATCGGAACAAGAGCATCATGCACATATACATGTTTTCTTTCCGCGGCAGCAAACAGCTGCTCTGCCTGTCTGACAGCCGGTGTGAACGGTTTTTCAGTCATTACATGTTTTCCGGCTTCAATGCACTGAAGCGTCTGTTCATAATGCATGCTGTTCGGTGTGGCAAGATAAACCGCTTCGATCTGATCATCGGAAAGCATCTCCTGCAGACTGCTGTATATATGGGGAATTGCGTATTTTTCTGCGAATGCCGCAGCGTTTTCATAATGACCGGACGTCACGCCGTACAGCTCGGCACCATCCGTTTTTACCGCCGAGGAAACAAACCGGTCGGAAATAAAATTTGTACCTACTATTCCAAAACGCATAAATTACTCCTTTACTCAGAGTATTATAGCAAGCAAGCAGATAAAAAAGTGCAGAACAAACTCCTTTCCGCACCGATACATATCTTTTCGGCAGAACCGCTGCTGTTTTGCCGCATGC
This sequence comes from Solobacterium sp., assembly GCA_024696355.1. Lineage (GTDB taxonomy): Bacteria > Bacillota_I > Bacilli_A > Erysipelotrichales > Erysipelotrichaceae > Bulleidia. The sequence continues at coordinate 42,184 of JAILGV010000030.1, read as the reverse complement.
ATCCTGACCGGATCAATAAAAAAACCTGATCCCCTCAAAACGGGGACCAGGTTCTCAGATTTTGAAATACTTTGCTTATTTGAGCGGTTTCGGACCTGCGTTGACGATATTTGCAGGCATGTTCGGATACTTCTTTGTGAAGTTGTCATCGAACATCTTGGCAAGTTTGTCAGCCTGTGCATCATAAGCATCTTTGTCAGCCCATGTGTCGCGGGGATTCATGATCTCGGACGGTACATTCGGGCAGGACTGAGGCACTTCAAGGTTGAAGCGGTCATCATGCTTGAATTCAACATTGTCGAATTCATCGTTGAGGGCAGCTGTAACCATTGCACGTGTATACTTCAGCTTCATACGGCTTCCGACTCCGTAAGGACCGCCTGTCCATCCGGTGTTGACCAGATAAACTTTTGTGCCGTACTTTTCAATCTTTTCACCCAGCATGTTTGCATAAACGCTTGCATCGAGCGGCATGAACGGCTCACCGAACAGTGTTGAGAATGTCGGTACGGGTTCTGTAATGCCGATTTCTGTTCCGGCAACCTTGGATGTGAAGCCGGTAACGAACTGATACATTGCAGCGTCGGTAGTCAGTCTGCTGATCGGAGGCAGAACACCGAAGGAGTCTGCTGTCAGGAAGATGACTGTCTTGGGGATGCCGCCTACAGACGGAATCGCAGCGTTGGGAATATAGTCAATCGGATAACCTACACGGCTGTTTTCTGCCAGTGAAGCATCATCATAATCCGGCATTCTTGTTTCAGGATCGATAACAACATTTTCAACCAGTGAACCGAACTTGATTGCATTGTAGATTTCAGGCTCACCTTCCTTGGACAGATGAATGCACTTTGCATAGCATCCGCCTTCCATGTTGAAGATGCCGTTGTCTGTCCAGCCGTGCTCATCGTCACCGATCAGCATTCTGTTGGGATCTGCGGACAGTGTTGTCTTGCCGGTTCCGGAAAGGCCGAAGAATACAGCTGTTTCCTTTGTGACAGGATCCATGTTTGCGGAAGAATGCATCGGAAGAATGCCGTTGAGCGGAAGGTAGTAATTCATTGTCGAGAAGACTGTCTTCTTGATTTCACCTGAATACTGTGATCCGCAGATGACAGCGATTCTTCTGTCATAGTCGAGCAGAATAGCAGCTTCGGAACGTGTTCCGTCAATCTCCGGAATGCACTTGAAGCCCGGTGCCGCAATAACTGTGAAGTCTGCTTCACCGAAGTTTTCCAGTTCTTCCTTTGTAGGACGGATCAGAAGCTGATGAATAAATAAATTCTGGCTTGCGAGTTCGTTAACAATACGGAACTTCATTGTGTAGGCCGGATCAGCACCTGCCATACCATCGAAGATAAAAATCTCACGTCCCTGAAGGTAAGCTACAACCTTGGATTTGATAGCATCAAATTTTTCCTTCGAGATCTTGAAGTTCACATCGCCCCAGGCAACCTTATCATGTGTTCCTTCGGAATCAACGATGAACTTGTCCTTTGCAGAACGGCCGGTATATTTTCCTGTCTTGACAACAAGTGCACCGGTGTTCATCAGTTCACCTTCTCCGCGTCTCAGAGCATGCTCTGTGAGCTGTGCAGGTCCGAGGTTGCGGTAAACAGCCTTCGGATTAATAATTCCGAGCGCCTCTAAATTGAAAGTTTCCATTATATGCCTCCATTTTTTCTACGAAATCATACATACCGATTTCAATTTCATTGTATAATTTTTTAGTGCCGAATTAAAGAGATATGAAGAATAAAAATGTGAAAATGTTGTCAAATGAGAAAATCATGCATTATCTGGATAATCCGGATATAAAAATATTTACATTTGAATCAGTCGGATCAACAAACGATGAAGCACGGCGCCGGATGACAGAGGGACTCTGTACACCTGCTGTTTTCGCTGCGGAAGAACAAACCGCAGGAAGAGGCAGGAAAGGCCACACCTTCTTTTCCCCCTCCTCCGGCCTTTACTACACGCTTGTCACTTTTCCCGAAGATGAACAATCTGCCGTCAGCCGCATGACTGTCGCTGCAGCGGTTGCCCTGCGGGAAGCCGTTCTTGCATGTTCCGGCATTCCCTGTGACATCAAGTGGGTCAATGACCTTTATGTAAACGGACGCAAAGTAGCCGGCATCCTGTGTGAAGCACCGCGGAACAGCAGAGGAGAATTAATGGGGATCATCACCGGAATCGGAATCAACATTTTCACCGAAGAATTTCCTGAGGAAATCCGGAATACTGCCGGCAGTCTGAACTGTCCGGATCTTGACAGAAACATCCTGACAGCCGAACTTACAAACCGTCTGATGTACTGGAGCAGAAGGCTTGACGATCCGGAACTGATCAATGCCTACCGGAGTTATTCCTTTCTGACAGGAAGAACAGTATCCTTTCATCTGAACGGACGGATTATTACCGGAAAAGCCGTGGACATCAATGATGACGGCAATCTGATAGTCCGGGCAGACAGAGAGTATATTCTGTCTTCAGGTGAAGTATCACTGGCATCCTGGGACACTCAGCCCTCAGAAAGCTGAGTGTTTTTCTTTTATTTCCTCACCGCGCTCTGCTGTAAAGAGCAGTTTTTTCCTGTGTCCATAAGAAAAGTCCCGCTTATGCGGGACTGATCACCTGAATGAACTGCCGTATTATAAGCTTCCGAAGATCTTGAGCATGAAGCCCGCCGCAACTGCGGAACCGATTACGCCTGCCACATTGGGACCCATGGCATGCATAAGCAGATAGTTGCTCGGATTAGCTTTCTGACCTTCCATCTGGCTGACACGTGCAGCCATAGGAACAGCAGATACACCTGCGGAACCGATCAGAGGATTGACCTTGCCCTTTGTCAGTTTGTACATCAGCTTGCCGAGCAGAAGGCCGCCGATCGTACTGAAGCTGAAGGCAATCAGACCGAGAACAACAATTTCAATTGTACGGAATGTCAGGAATGTAACTGCAACTGCCTTTGCACCGACTGACATGCCGAGGAAGATGATGACAATATTAGTCAGAGCATTCTGTGCTGTATCACTGAGTCTGTCCGTCAGACCTGTTTCCTTCAGAAGATTTCCGAACATCAGCATGCCGATCAGAGGAGCTGTGTCAGGAATCAGGAGAGCTACGAAAATAGCAACAACGATCGGGAAAATGATTCTTTCCGTCTTGGAAACAGTACGTGCCTGCTTCATGACGACCTTGCGCTCTTTTTCCGTTGTGACAAGACGCATCAGAGGCGGCTGAATCATAGGAATCAGAGCCATGTATGAATATGCAGCAATTGCAATTGCCGGCAGATAATCCATGGCAAGCTTTGATGCCGTCAGGATCGCTGTAGGTCCGTCCGCACCGCCGATTACACCGATCGCAGCTGCAACGTTCGGTTCAAATCCGAGTGCAAGCGCCATCAGGAATGCAGTGAAGATGCCGAACTGTGCACCGGCTCCCATTATCAGGGAGGACGGCGTCGCAATCAGCGGTCCGAAGTCCGTCATGGCTCCGGTACCCAGGAATACCAGTGACGGGTAAATTCCGTATTCAACACCGAGTGACAGATAATGAATCAGACCGTCCGTGATTCCCGTACGCGGCAGATTTGCCAGCAGCATGCCGAAGGCAATCGGAACCATCAGGAGCGGTTCATATTTCTTGCCGATACCGAGGTAAAGCAGGAAACATGCAATCAGAATCATAATCAGGTATCTGGGGTCTTCAATCAGACCGGCAAATCCCGATTCTTCAAAGATTTTCAGAAGGACATCAATAATATACATGAATAATCCTCCTTACTGCAGAGTTGCCAGAACCTGATCTGTCTTAACGGATGCTCCCTTGGCTACTGTAACAGATGTAATCTGTCCGTTTTTCGGAGCCACAATTTCATTTTCCATCTTCATTGCTTCAAGCACAAACAGGACATCGCCTTCCTTGACATTCTGTCCGGCAGAAACTTTAACATCCAGAATTGTTCCGGGCATCGGTGCTTTGACAGGATCTCCTGCTCCGGCAGGTGCTGCCGGAACAGCTTCAGGTTCCGGTGCTGCTGCAGGAGCAGCTGCAGGAGCCGCAGCGGGTGCCGGTGCGGCACTGACTGCTTCGGCGGGTCCTGTATAGACAGCTGTAGCTTCGCCGTTTTCTACTTCAACTTCATATTTTTTTCCGTTTAATGTAACGATATATTTCATGACTGCAATCCCCCTTTAGTCCAAAGCTCTGATTGATTTGAAGATAAGATGATCCAGCGGAATCTTTGTGGAATCACTGATGATTGCCATAATGCAGGCTGCTGTCTTTTCGTCCACATCATACAGGGCAATTTCGCCGCCGTATATTTCCGCAGGTTTTTTCGCTTCAGCTTTCAGCTGACTCCGTTTTTCAGGCTCTGCAAGCTTCAGAGCAGGTACTTCGGCAGGCTGAAGTCTGGCAACAATTCTGCTTACCAGCGAAATCAGTCCCCAAAGTATGCAGAGCATCATGAATACTACGATAAAGCCTGACAGCGCGATCATTAATGCCTGAATAAGCGGCATATTATTCTACCTCCTGAATGGTATAGGACACCTTCAGAGCTTTCTTCTCACGGCGCTTCTTTAAGAACGCTTCAGCCTGCTGCGGGAATGCAACATAACTCAGAACATCCTCTTCACTCTCGGCAAGATCACCGAGATATGCTTTCGCTCCCGGAATCTCCGGTTCAATCAGGTCATCATAACGGCCTTCGTACGGTTTCTGATCACCGAGCGCGATCTTCATCAGTTCTTCGCTGACTTCTCCCGGTGCTTTTCCGTATTCTCCGAGCAGATATGCCTTAACTTCTTTTGATACGGACTTATAGCGTTCACCGAGCAGTACATTCGTAACTGCCTGGGCACCTACCATCTGGCTCATCGGTGTAACCAGCGGAGGATAACCCATGTCTTTTCTTACTTTCGGAGTTTCCAGAAGAACTTCATCCAGCTTGTCGAGCTGATTTACTGAAGTCAGCTGTGAAATCAGGTTGGAAAGCATTCCGCCCGGAATCTGATAGTTCAGAGCGTCAATCTTTGTTGTAAGAACCGACGGATTCAGTCCGCCCTCTTTCAGGAATCTTTCCTGAACAGGCTTGAAGTGATCATTGATCTTCTGGCAGACCTTCAGGTTGACACCGGTATCGAATCCCATTTCATTCAGCGTATAGACCAGGGATTCTGTCGCAGGATGTGATGTTCCGCCGGAGAAAATGGAAATTGCCGTATCAATTCCGTCAGCGCCTGCTTCAACAGCTTTCACCAGAGTCATCGGGCCGAGGCCTGTTGTGCTGTGGGAATGAACGTAGACCGGAAGATTGACTTCCTTTTTCAGAGCGGAAACCAGATCATAGCAGACCTGAGGGCTCATAATGCCGGCCATATCCTTGATGCAGATGGAATTGCAGCCCATCTTCTCGAGTTTTTTGCCGAGCTCAACATAGCTTTCGAATGTATGAATCGGGCTGACTGTATAGCAGATTGATCCCTGGGCATGTCCGCCTGCCTTCAGGCATTCATCAATAGCGGTTGCCATGTTCTGCGGATCGTTCAGCGCGTCAAAGATTCTGATGATGTCAATTCCGTTTTCAACGGATTTGCGTACAAATGCACGTACGGTATCATCAGAGTAATGTTTATAGCCGAGAATGTTCTGTCCTCTCAGAAGCATCTGCAGCTTGGTGTTTTTAACTTTGGAACGGATAAAACGAAGTCTGTCCCACGGATCTTCATCCAAATATCTCAGGCAGGAATCAAATGTTGCACCGCCCCACACTTCCATCGAGTAATAACCCGCCTGATCCATTGTTTCGAGAATATCCTCAAAATCAGATCTGGGCATTCGGGTAGCGATCTGAGACTGATTGGCATCACGCAGAACCACCTCGGTAATATGTACTTGTCTTCCCATAAAGCAGTAATCCTCCTTTTTTACATATCAGTTAAAATTTTAGCATACTTTTTTTCTTTATACGAGGTGTTGACGGTGATGCAAATTATTTTTATAAAAAAATATTTATTCATATTATGTTTACAATTATACAGATTTCACGACTGTCTGCACCCGCATCTGACACAGCAGAAGCGCAATGCCCCTCAGGAAACAACAAAACCCGGGAGTATTTTTCCGCATCCTCCCGGGCATTTTCCGTATGTTCAGCTGCAGATTCTCATAACCCTCTGCGCCATGCCGGCATCCACAGCTGCCGTTACAGTTCCTGGATCACAGGTGCATGGAGTGAAGAACGGACCGTCAGATTGCCGTTGCGCACTCTGATCTGATCGAGAAGTTCTTTTTCCAGTGCCGCATCCGTCAGTTTTACCTCATAATTCAGTTCATACAATGTTCCCAGATTCACCGTCTTTATGCCTGTCTGTCTGTATCCGGAAGTGTACTTTTCCATTACCGGCGTAATTGCATCCGTGTAGTTCAGGTCTTCGGGAATTGTAACGGTAATATAGCGGAAGCGGTCACTGCGGCCGAAGAAGCCGATTCTGTCCGCAGCCATTGCAGCAAGAACCGTCAGTACTGTCATAAACAGCGCAAACAATGTATAGCCCATGCCGCATGCCAGTCCGTCGGCCATGGTGAGAAATACCACCGCCATATCACTCGACCTGCCGGGAAGTGAACGGAACCTGATCAGCTGGAATGATCCGGCAACCGCAACTCCGATGCCGAGATTCCCGTTGACCATCATAATGACCATCATGACAAGCACCGGCATGAGGATCAGTGAAACCGTAAAGCCTTTGGAGGGATTGGCCGCTGTTTTATAAGCGGTTGCCGTTATCAGGCCGCATGCCAGCGCAGAGCCTGCGCAGACAAGAACCTGAATCATCGTAAGGGATGATGTACCTGTTAAAATTGAACTAAACATACTTTTTCCTTTCTGTTCATCATATTTCTGTATTCTGTTTCCGTCAGGACCGCAGCGGATGCACGCTTTTCCTCCGACTGTCTCAGCAGTTCGGAATATATCATTCCGTATTTTGAAAAGCTTGAGCGCACCAGCTTCATCTCTGACAGGATTTTCATCAGCCAGTACGGATAGCGTCCGCTGACTTTGATCTCCATCAGGACATCATCCTGACCGGTGATATACTTCTCTTCACCCGATTCGTGAAGCGAGACGTTCCCGGTCCGGAAACGGATATCTGTATCAAACGTAATTCTCACGTCACTTTCATTGATTCCCGAGAATGCTTTCCGGTGGTAGGCAATAAATATCTTCGGCTTCAGATCACAGCGGCTGACAATATAATCAATCTCACCGGCGATCTGCCTGTTGTCCGCCTCCGGCCTTTTTCCGTATTCTATATAATCAGATGCCTGTTTCTCGGTCATCGGGATTCTTCTTTTTGCACCGTCCTCCCTGAACTTCTTTTTTATTTCCAGATAGACAGTTGTGCCCGGTTCCGGATCACCGTAGGATCTCAGCCTCAGCTTTTCCTTGTATTCCGGTTTGTTCAGACAGTGAACGGCAATTTCATTTGCCTCGGTGTCGTAATATATATTGTGCAGTTCATATTCCGGGTAAATATCCGGTCTGAGGTATTTCCCGGCCAGTTCCATAAACTGCACGGCCTGTGCTGCAGTAAGCGGATACTTGTGCTCCACTCTCAGGAATGTTTCAACAGCCTTCATGTTGTTTTCCTCCTTGCAGTTAAGAGAATACCTGCCGAATCTGTCTGCCGTTTGAATCAAATGTGAATTTTTACTGAACAAAAGTGAGAAATTTGTGAGATACGCATATGAAAAGCCATCCGCTTCAGCAGAACGGACGGCTTCTGTATCCATAATATGTGATGCCGGGATCTGCCGCTCAGGCGGATCAGTGATCCCATATGATCCTTGTATCTTCAAACTGTTCGGTGCTGCCCACAGCATCCAGGACATCCTGTCTTTCATAATCACTGCAGGAGGATACGATCCAGACTGACTGATGGCTGTTTTTCCTGTACAGCACGGCAATTACGGTGCCTTTGAATACTTCAACAGGTTCCCCGGGTCCGTATACATATGCATCCTGAAACGCACCGTCGGTCATCGTGCTGATATATCCGTAGTTTGCCGTATACTGTACATCCCCGTAATACGGATGAAAACTCCCGTAGGGCCTGTCCACGAAGACGGTCACGGTTCTGCCCAGTATGCCGCTGCAGAGAAGCAGTTCCATCGGAACATATCTGATTCCGTCTTCCTCCCTCAGTTCACCTTCCTGTTCAAAACCGAGAGCCTCATATACCGGCACAGCAGATTCAGCCGCATTTACCGTAATTCTGGCGGCACCGTTCTCCGCCGCTTCCGCTGTCAGCGCCTGCAGCAGTTCTCTGCCGATTCCCTGCTTCTGATTCTCACTCCTGACGAAAAACAGTGAAATATGATATGTATCGTCAAATCCTATGATGCCCTTCAGGTCTCCTTCATATGCACCGTAGTATTCCAGAAGATCCCCGTGTGCACTTACATATTCCAGAAACGACCTGGCGCCCTCTCTGGAAAATCCCAGATTTCCCTGTGAAAAGAAGACTTCCCTGGCAAGATTCACCGCATCGGGATATTCATCCCGGTCAAGTCTTCTGACTGCCATCAGACATCAAATTCCTTGTCAAACAGAGGGAACGAATCCTGTACGGCTTTCTTTTCCAGTTCCTCCGTATACTTTTCCGTCACTACCGGAACATCCTTCGCATACGGGACGGCAATCTCACGGATTCTGTCAAACAGTGCCGGATCATTGCTTTCCGTGTCGACAATCAGCGAGAAACTGACTGCCGAGCCGGCCATCATCTGCTTGAGCCAGACCCTGCTGACCTCGGGAATATCCCTGCAGGCGTCATGCACCGCATTGACCAGAGCGGTCGGATAAATGCGCGGCTCGCTGTAAGATACATTGACGCCGGCCGGAATAATGCCCTGTGCCATGGCAGCCTCCTGCTTCTGCTTCAGCTGCTGTGCTTCGCAGAGCTTGATAACAGCCGCCTTCGGAATCACAATATTTGCACTCATCGGATTAAGGACAATTCCCTCGGCATTTGACCTGCCGTCTCTGAGCATCAGTGCATAGTCCCTGAGAGTGCGGACAACATACTGTCTTTTATTGTCCTCAACATTCATTTTCAGCTTCAGTGCTTCCTCTTCATCCGTAAATGCCGGGAAGAAGCTTCTTCCGTCATTGGTATTGACCATGACAAACTTCACCTGCAGATTTTTCGGTGAATTTCCCTGAAATACTGCCGGAACAAGCAGATTCGCTTTCTGAAGCGCGCCGAACATCATTGCCTCATTCTGCGGGTTTTTATTCTCCTTCAGCAGCTGAAGGGCCTTCTTCAGGTCATCGTTTTTGACCTCGGAAGCCTTGATCTGTCTGATATTTACATTGATTTTCTTATCTGTCTTTTTTGCCATATTAATTTCTCCCAAACGTAATTATAATGCATATCTTCATTCTTTCTCAACGAAAGACTGGCGCTATAATAGTCCTGAGGAGTAACCGACATGAAAAAAATCACCTGGAATTCGCCTGTTGTACTCTCATTCGCACTGCTTTCCGCAGCCTCTCTGGCTGCCGGATGGCTTACCGGAGGCAGATCAACAGCATATTTATTTACCGTATACAGAGGCTCTCTGGCCGATCCGCTTTTCTATCTGCGCCTTCTGACACATGTTCTCGGACATGCTTCCCTTGAGCATTACGCCAACAATATGCTTCTTTTCCTTCTTGTAGGTCCCCTGCTTGAGGAAAAATACGGGTCCAGAAACCTTCTGGAAATTATTGTCATTGTAGCTGTAATCACGGGACTGGTTCATATTCTGATTTCACCCGCCACGGGACTTCTCGGAGCCAGCGGCGTGGTATTTGCATTCATCCTGCTGGCATCCGTCACAGGAACTAAGAACAGCAATTCCATTCCCCTCACCCTGCTGATTGCCGCGCTCATTTATATCACCCAGCAGATTTTTCACGGCGTCGTGCTGCGCGACAACGTATCACAGCTGACGCATATCATCGGCGGTGCAATCGGTGCAGTTTACGGCATGGCAGTAAATCCGCACAGAAAATAACAGGGCGCACAGTTTCCGGCCGATGTTTTGAAACAGAAGCCGGAACAGAAACGCCTGATGCAAATATTTGGTTTCCTTTAAGCAAAAGTTCACATACAATTCACATTCAATGATTAGATTAAAGATGTATCAATGAAAGGAGAATCAATGATATGGAAGAATTAAATAAAAATATCAATCCTGTGTGGAAATGCACAGTATGCGGAAAGGAAAATATCGGCAACTTCTGTACCCAGTGCGGCACAAGGAAGCCTGAAATATCAGTTACTCCCGTTATGCCCACGGAACAGGAGAATACAGCACCGGCTCCTGCGGAACGTACGATTCCGGCAGATGACGAAGCAGTTCAGACAGCTGAAGAAACAGCGGAAAAAATCGAAGAAGCTGCCGGGCCTGTAAAGGAAGCAGTTTCCGAAACAGCTGAACCGGCTGAGGAGACAGCACCGGAAACAGCCGCAGACGAAGCTGACGCGGCTGTGCAGGAAACTGTACCGCAGACTGAGGAAACAGCGCCGGAAACAGCCGGGGAAACCGTACCGCAGGCTGAAGAGACTGTCACGGCACCGGAAACAGTTTCTGAACCGCTTCCGGAAAAAGAACCTGTCATCCCTGCGGAAGAGAAGAAGGAACCCGTAAAACCGGCAGCTCCGGTTTATACGGAAACAGCTCCCCGTGCGGAAAGAGAAGTTCCTGTCAGGACAAAAACAGCCAGTCCGCTGTTAACTGCCCTTCTCGCAGGTCTGATCGGACTCGCCTCCGGTTTCGGCGGAGGATATCTTGCCGTTCAGAAATTTGCCGGCGGCAGTGCGGCCGACGCTCAGGAAACACCTGCGGAAACCGCAGAATCCGAGCCGTCTGCGTCTGCCGAAACACAGCCTGCACCCCAGACGGTTCCGGCGGTCATTCCTGCCGCTTCCGACGGAACTCTCACAATTCAGGAAATTGCCGCAAAGGCAGCACCTTCTGTCGTGGAGATTGTTGTTGAAACAGAAACACAGTCCTTCGGAATGTTCGGCGGAAGCTATCTTGCCCAGGCAGCCGGCTCAGGTGTAATCATCTCCGATGACGGATATATCATCACAAACAATCATGTCGTCGATGACGCAACATTCATCAGTGTCACACTGTATGACGGAACCGTTTACGAGGCAAGCCTTGTCGGAAAAGACAGCAAAGGCGATATTGCCGTAATCAAGATCGAAGCAGAAGGACTGCCTGCCGCAGTCATCGGGGATTCCGACGATATTCTTGTCGGAGACCTGGCTGTTGTAATCGGCAATCCGCTGGGCACACTCGGCGGCACAGTCACTGACGGAATCATTTCCGCCAAGGACCGTGAGATTACACTGAACAATGAAACAATGAACCTCCTGCAGACAAACGCAGCCATCAATAACGGCAACTCCGGCGGCGGTCTGTTTGACAGCCACGGCAGACTGATCGGCATTGTCAATGCCAAGGACAGCGGCATTACAAATTCCGGAGCCACCATCGAAGGACTCGGCTTCGCAATCCCCATCAACGATGCCATGAAAATCGCAAATGATCTGATGACAAACGGTGTTGTGACAAACCGTCCCTATATCGGCATCTCACTGCAGACGGTGACCCAGTCCAACGGACAGTATGAAGCGGGTCTCTACATCGTCGGTGTTGTTGAAGGAAGCGGTGCCGATCAGGCAGGTCTGAAGTACGGTGACAGAATCATCGCTGCCGACGGAAAGGAAATCTCTTCATACACCGAACTGAGCGCAGTTCTGTTAAAGAAGGAAATCGGCGACACGCTGAATCTGACGATCGTACGCGATAACGAACAGATGGACGTATCCGTCACTCTTACGGAAGTTATTACGGACGGAACTGTCAAGGAAGAATAAACATACTGATTTGCAGCAGCGGGCACTTTCCGGAACGGGAAGTGCTTTTTTTTGCGGCCAGGAAAAAAGGATCATTCCGCAGAATGATCCCTCATGCTTCAAATTGTCATGCAGTTCAGATTTTTTTCATTGATCTGGAAGCTACCAGATCGGCGTCAGTTCCGAGAAAATGCGGAATCAGAACCTGATTGACACGCACCGGCGCATCAACAGTGAGCATTCTGACGGCCTCCATTGCCTCTTCCATCATATCCAGGGGAATCTCCTGACTGGTAATGACCGGAAGAACCCTCGCAAGTGCCCCGTTGATTCTGACAGTTGAGGTCAGAACTCTCATCGGTCTGACCGTTTCCTGGGCAGCGTAGTTTTTTCCCTTCTCACAGGTATATCCCTTGATGTCAATTACCCTGCCTTCATCAAGAGTGACGGTAATCCGGCATCCCATGGGGCAGTTGACGCATATCAGTTCCTTGTTTTCCATTTCAGTTCTCCCTGACCTCTATCACAAGATCACCTTCAAGTCCCGTCAGCTGCTTCTGTGTGAGCAGGAGACGTTCCATTTCGGAAGGAATCAGTTTCTTTTTTCTGACAGTACGGATAACTTTGCTGCCGGCTCTGACAGTCAGAACGGCATCATCCATCGGCTTTCTGACACGGAAGAAGAATTCGGTATGTCCGGGAACATTGTCGGTGTGAATTTTTCCCGGGACTACGTACAGCACATTTTCTCCGGCCGCCGTATTGACGGTTCTGCCCTCCGGCTCGCCCTCTCTGATATATCTGGCTGCACCTTCGGCTGCCCGTGCAGCCTGCAGGGATACAAAGTCCACAAGATCATGTACATGCAGACCGTTGCCGCAGGCAAAGATTCCGCGGATGCCTGTCATGTAGCTTTCGTCCACAACAGGTCCCCTGGTTCTCGGATCCATTTCAATTCCCGCTTCATCACCCAGATGATTCTCCGGAATCAGACCTACGGAAAGAAGAAGCGTATCCACATCAAAGTGAATTTCCGAACCCGGCACAGGCTTTCTGTCGGGTCCGACCTTCGCAATATCGATTCCCTCCAGCCTGTCATGGCCGTAGATCTTTGTCACGGTATGACTCAGATACAGAGGTATTCCGAAATCTTCCAGACACTGCTTCATGTTTCTCGGCAGTCCGTTTGAATACGGCATCAGTTCCGCAACACCGTATACCTTTGCGCCTTCAAGCGTCATTCTTCTCGCCATAATCAGGCCGATGTCTCCTGATCCCAGAATAAATACCTTTTTTCCGACCAGATAACCGTCAATATTCAGATATCTCTGTGCCTGGCCTGCCGTATAAATGCCGGACGGCCTTTCTCCCGGAATTTCAACTGCGCCCCTGCTTCTTTCATAGCATCCGACCGCCAGTATAACGGCATCCGCACTGATTGTCACATAGCCCTCATCCGGATTTACATAAGTGATCTGCCTTTGGGCATTCAGTCCGGTTACCATGGTATTCAGCTTGATTTCAACATTCAGCTGCTCTGCCTGATCTTCAAAGCGTTCTGCATATGCAGGTCCGGAAAGCTGCTCCTTGAATGTCTGAAGACCGAAGCCGTTGTGAATGCACTGATTCAGAATACCGCCGGCTTCGCCGTCTTTTTCCAGGACCAGAATATCCTCAATACCCTTCTGCTTCAATGTAACGGCTGCGGCCAGTCCTGCACTTCCGCCGCCGATAATAACTGCCTGATAGTTTCTCATATTATCTGTTCTCCTGACAAAGAATCCTGGACGCTTTTGAATCCAGCACAACATCCAGAGGAGAAATATTCAGTTCTCTGGCAAGGATCGCAAGCACTCTCGGCTCACAGAAGCCGCCCTGGCATCTTCCCATACCCGGACGCACACGCTTCTTCACGCCTTTTACGGTATGAGCGCCGCACGGTCTTCTGATGCAGTCCACAATCTCACCTTCGCTGATCTGTTCGCAGCGGCAGATGATTCTGCCGTACAGGGGATTCTTTCTGATCATTTCCGCACGTTCTTCCTCGGAAAGTTCCGCCATGACCACCGGTCTTTCCCTGGTCATTACCGCATCCGGATTTTCCGTCCATTCCAGTTTGTCCCTGAGAATGTTCTCAATGATGTATTTCGAAACAGCCGGCGCACTGGCCAGACCGGGTGACTCAATACTTGCCGCATTTACAAAACCGGGCGCATCAGCCGCCTCCTCAATGATGAAATCAGAAACGGAGCTGCTCGGACGCAGACCTGCGAAGTTGCGGATCGAACGGTTGAGAGGTGCATTCTTCATGATCCTGACAATATTGGTGCGGACATAGTCCAGACCCTGGAAGGAGCTTCCGGTATCTGTCGTGCTTGCAATGTAGTCACTGTTGGGTCCGATCAGCGTATTTCCGTATACCGTAGGAACTGCAAGGACGCCTTTTCCCTTTGCCGAGGGAACCGGGAAAATTATATGATCAACATAATGAACATTATTATCAATGACAAAGTACTCGCCCTTTTTCGGTCTCATTTCAAACCGCGGTTTTCCGACCATTGCATTAATCTGATCCGCACAGACACCGGCCGCGTTGACGATCAGCTTCGTTTCGAAATCATGTTCCGGCGTATGAACGGTATATCCGGATTCTGTTTTGTCAATGCCGGTGCAGGGAGAATTCAGATATAATTCGACCCCGTTTCCGACAGCCACTTCAGCGCATGCGATTGCCACTTCCCACGGATAAATAATCTTTGTCGTGTAGAAATTGAGGACTTTTGTAACCTGATCATTCAGGTTCGGTTCATTTCTGCGTGCTTCATCGCCGGTAAGCCATTCATAAGGGATTCCCCTTCTGTCGGCTCTGTCTGCCAGCACGTCCAGATGTGCCTCTTCCTCAGGTCCGCAGGCAGCGATATACGCTCCGGCAGTCCTGTATCTGCATCCGAGATCGTCAAGCAAAGTATCATAAATGCGTGCCCCCTCGGGATTCAGCAGTGCCTTCAGCGTTCCGTCCTCCGGATCATATCCGGTGTGCACAATAGCTGAATTGGCCATCGTGGCACCGTCGGCGATATCGTTCTCCTTATCGATCAGAGCCACTTTCAGCTTATAACGGGACAGATCCCTGGCCAGCATCGTGCCGGTAATACCTGCCCCAATGATTACAACATCATACATAAATGATTGATACTCCCTTCTTTGTAACCGCCGTACTGATTATAACATTTCAGCGGAAAATGAACTTACTGTTTACGGAACAGTACAGAAAAAACATGGCGGATTAACGCCATGTTATTCAGACTGCTGAACTGTATCCGTCTGTTCCGCTTCCCCCGTCGGCACGGGAGTCGGATAAATGCATTCATATCCGTTCCATTCACCGCCTGCATAAACACATTCCGCTTCCGGATCAGGTGTCGGCTCAGGGGTGGGTTCAGGGGTGGAAACAGGCGTCGGTACCGGTGTAGGCTCCGGAGTGGAAACGGGCGTCGGCTCGGCTGTCGGTACCGGTGTGGGTTCTTCTGTCGGCTCAGGTGAAGGTGACGGATCCCCCGTCGGTACCGGTGTCGGTTCCTCCGTCGGTTCGGGGGTGGCCGTTTCTTCGGGCTTCGGCGTTTTCTTTTCCTTTTCTTCCCTGGTCTCCGGTGTCGGTGTGGCTGTTTCGGCCGCAGCGGGATCTTCCGTAAATTCTTTGTTTGTCAGAGGATCAGTCTGGAACAGTCCGGGCGGAACACCGATGATGCCCGGGACTGCCGCAAGCGGCTTCGGTCTGTCATCTTCGGTAATCCATGTGTGCGTCCGGATATAGTCAAACAGCGCCTGCAGGCCTGCCTGTGACAGATGCAGGCCGTCCGGCGACATATATCCGTCTTTTGCATATCCTGTTTTTTCATCCTTGAGTGCTTCCGCGGAATTCAGATATTTCCAGTCATTTTCCCTGCACATCCCGGCAATCGCTTTATTGTATGCATCGATCTGTGTCATGGTCACATTGACATATGATCTGTTTCTGGATACCGGAGGGATCGAGTTGACAATGATATCAACCGAGGGATAAGCATTCTGAACTGCCGCAACAGCCTTTGTATAGCGCTCGATAAACGAAGTCGCATCCGTGCTTGTGCCGGAGAGATTGTTTGTGCCGAAGGTAATGATTACCCTTTCCGGCTGAAGAATCCTGACCGACTGCGGCATGGAAAATCTTCCCGAGGTAAAATCCATTACCGGCATTGAGGCAATGGCATCAATTCCCATTCCGACAACACCGATCGTATTGTTTTTGGTTGTGAACGTACTTCCCTCACTGCTTCTGAATGTCAGAAACCTGGCGGTGTTTGAATCGCCCAGAAACAGCGTCGAATTCAGATACTCGCTTCCGCCGTCTTCTGTTTCGGCAAGGACCGTTCCGTCAAACTCTTTCACATCAATGACATTTTCCGTTGCATCATAATGCTCTTCAGCGGCAGCGGACGGAGAGGCAGCCGGCTCCGTTTCAACGGCAGTTCTGTCTTTTTTCAGCAAAATGACCGTGAGAACTGCAAGCAGGACAACAAGCAGGACGGCCGCAGCCTTAAGTACGGATGTTTTTATTCTGCTCTTTTTCATACTTCATTAGTTTACTACAAAATCGCACGGCACAACGTATTCTCTTTTGCAAATAAAACCTGCGGTATCTTCCGCAGGCTGTATTTATTACATTTTTTCCGGAGCCGATACGCCGATCAGGTAAAGGGCGTTTTTCATTGTGATTTTTGCGGCTGTCACAAGCGCGGCACGCTGATTGCTCAGTTCGGGATTGGCACTGTCATTTACACGGCACACCCCGTAGAAGCTGTGGAACAGACGGGCCACTGTCTGGATATACTGGCAGATCTTGTTCGGCATTCTGGTTCTCGCCGCATCAGCCACAACCGTAGGGAATTCATTCAGATACTTCATCAGCTCGATCTCTTTCTGATCGGTCAGAAGATCATAGGTCTCAACCGGCTTCAGCTCAGGGCACTGCCTGAGAATGGAACACATTCTTGCGTGCGCATACTGTGCATAATAAACCGGATTGTCCTCGCTCTTTTTCCTGGCGAAGTTAAAGTCAAAATCCATATGGCTGGAGACATCCTTGGAAACAAAGAACCATCTTGCCGCATCGCATCCGACATCTTCGACCAGCTCGCGGATCGTGATGGCATTGCCGGTACGCTTGGACATCTTGACTTCCACGCCGTCTTCCACCATGCGGACCATCTGAATAATATCCACATCCAGCAGATCCCTGTCATATCCCAGTGCGGTCAGTGCACACTTCATGCGCGTAATGTAGGAGTGATGGTCTGCACCCCACAGGTCGACCAGCTTCCTGTAGCCTCTTTCGTACTTATATACATGATTTGCAATATCCGGAGTCAGATATGCATAAGTGCCGTCGCTCTTTTTCAGAACACGGTCCTTGTCGTCGCCGTATTCACTCGATCTGAACCAGAGGGCACCGTCCTTTTCATAAGTCAGTCCCATCCGCTGCATGCGTTCCAGGACAGCATTGATGCGTTCCCCGCCGTTTTCATAAAAGAATGTTTCATGCATCCAGGAATCAAAGCGGACACCGAACATTTCAAGATCCTTCTCGATCTTCTTCAGCTCGCGTCTGACGCCTTCCTTCTTGAAGTATTCCAGCCTCTTTTCCGCATCCTCTTCATACAGCCATCTGTCGCCGTCCGTCTCTGCGATTGCATCGGCGATATCGATGATGTCCTGGGCATGATATCCGTCCTCGGGAAGCGGGTACTCTTTGCCGAAGTGTTCAAAGTATCTGGCCGTCAGGGACTCACCGAGCATCACAATCTGATTGCCCGCATCATTGATGTAATACTCCCTGAGGTTGTCATATCCGGAAGCCTCGAGCAGACGTGAGATGGAATCACCCCAGGCAGCGTTTCTTGCATGTCCGCAGTGCAGATCACCGGTCGGATTTGCGGATACCCACTCGACCAGAATCTTCTGACCCTTTCCGGAATCATTGCGGCCGTAGGCATCGCCTTCCTCCAGAATGACTTTCAGATTGTCCGCAAGGCTTTCACCCTTCATGCGGAAATTGATAAAGCCGGGTCTTGCGGCTTCGACGGAAGAAGCCTCCGTCAGTTTTTCCCGGAGCACCGCTGCAATCTCGTTTGCGATATCAAAAGGATTTCTGTGCAGTTCTTTTGCAAGACGCATGGCAATATTTGTGGCATAATCGCCCATTTTAGGATCACGGGGTGTCTCGATCATAATGAAGCCTTCATCCCTGACAAGTCCGTAAAGTTCCTTCAGCGCATTTCCGATTTCAGTAATGATCCTTGTCTCTACTGCATTCATAAAGCCTCCAAACTATTCAGTCACCTAAATACGAGAAAGGACGTCCGTTAAATGAGCGTCCTTTCTCTTTCCAGCGCGCCCGGCAGAAATCGAATCCGCAACCTTTTGATTCGTAGTCAAACACTCTATCCAGTTGAGCTACGGGCGCATTTCCTGAAGCGAATTAATCCTACTCGAATTATGCACAAAGTACAAGCCCCTTTGCCCAAAAAACATGAAATTTCAGGAAAAATTATTTTCTTTCCGCAGTATGCGGAAATACAAAAATATGATTTTCCGGTTGAATTTATGAAACCGAAAGAGTAATATGTTTATGCATTTGCAAATTGTGTCCCCGTAGCTCAGCTGGATAGAGCACACGCCTTCTAAGCGTGTTGTCGCGCGTTCGAGTCGCGCCGGGGACGCTTTTTTTACGGCCTCATGCTTTCTATAAACCATCTGTCTTTTTCCAGATAGAGATTTCTTCTGTTTCCGCTGATCAGACATGTATAGCGCATGCCGCATCCTCCTGCGGGGGAAGCCCTTCTCTGCCTGTTCAGTATTTTATCGATTTTATATCTTCTGCCGTTGTCCCAGCAGACATACATCGGAATCAGTTCGCCGTTCTTTCTCTGCAGCAGTACGACATCCACATATCTTTTAAACAGTTCCATCAAAGAATCATCTTCCTTCCCTGAAAATATCCGATCGGATGAATCGTATGGTCACCTTTGGCATTGAAACCCGTCAGTGCGGGATCCACCGCCGTACATGCCCGCCTGACCGTATAGAATCCGTATTTGGAACGGATATCATCCATTGCGGTGTCCATGAGCCTGCTTCTGTCATGTGCCTGCTCATCGGCGAATATGGAAAGCTGCCTGCCGCCCCTGCATCCTCTTAATCCGGATACGGTAACGCCGACGGCTCTCAGCGGCATTGAAAAGTCATAATTTTTTTCTACGAGTTCCATGGCGGAATGCAGAATTTCGCTGCTGACATCGGTATACGCATCCAGTTTCTTCTGATGCATGTACCAGTTCAGGTCAGAACTCCGCATCGTCACCGTAACAACATTTCCCTCAGCTCCTTCGTCCTTCAGACGGGACGCAACAGATTCACACAGCATGAAATAAACCGGCCGGACTTCCTCCGCGCTTTCCGTATCATGGATCATTGTCATTGCATTGCCCACGGATTTCACGGGGGCACGGAAACTGTTCAGGGCGACCGGACTGGGATCAAGTCCGTTGGCAAAGGCATGAATCATCGTTCCGGCAGCGCCCATATTCTTCCGGAGATAATATTCCGGGTAATTTGCCAGGTCGCCGATCGTGTAAAGCGCTCTTTCGTGCAGCTTGCGCTGTGTTGCCGGGCCGACATACAGCAGATCTCCGACCGGCAGCGGCCAGACAATATCACGGTAGTTTTCTTCAGTGATCACCGTCAGACCGCTCGGCTTTTTCATATCGCTTCCCAGTTTTGCAAACACCTTGTTCCAGGAAACACCCACCGATACCGTCAGACCGATCTCCCGCAGCACCCGCTCCTGAATATTGCGCGCCGTCACGACCGGATCACCGAACAGATGCTGCGAATCCGTATAATCAACCCATGCCTCATCAAGCCCGAACGATTCCACGGTGTCACTGTATTCGCGGTAAATGTTCTTTACCTGTTCCGTATAGTAAATGTAGTCATCATATGCCGGGGGAATGATCAGCAGATCCGGGCAGGCGCTTCTCGCCTCGCGAAGACTTTCCCCTGTTTTTACTCCCCCGCGTTTGGCCAGATCGTTCTTTGCCAGAATAATGCCGTGTCTTTTTTCCTCATGACCGCCCACCGCCATCGGCACATCACGGAGCTGCGGATGCTTCATTTCCTCAATCTGAGCATAGCAATGGTTGATATCTATATGAAAAATGATGCGTTTTCCCATACAATTCCGCCTCACATCTCTGATTATAGAATTGCGTGATGCATTTTTCAACATAAAATGCACGCTTCTGTTTATTCGCACAAAATCGGTGATATAATAAGCTCATAAAGTGAAAAATATGATAACGCTGCAGGAAATAGTAAAAGATTATATTCAGAAAACCGGGATCAGTTATGCCGAGCTGGGCAGAAAATGCGGGGTAAACAGGACCACCGCGGCAAGATGGGGAAGCGGACAGATCAGAAAACTGTACGGTGATCAGCTCCAGAGGCTGAGTGATCTGGTCGGCTACGACGTGGAATATGTGCTGAGCAATTCCTATGCGCCGGTGAAAATGCCCGTACTGGGATATGTCAGGGCCGGCTATGATCTTTTTGCGGAGGAAAACTATCTCGGTGAGGAAGAAACATCCCTCGATGATGCCCGGCGCGCCGATTACTTTCTGAAGGTTACGGGCGACTCCATGAGCGGCATCGGCATTCTTGACGGATCCCTGGTCCTGGTCAAGAAGTGCGATACGATCGACAGCGGGAAAATCGGTGTTGTCCTGGTGGGTGACGAAGTCACTGTCAAACGCGTCGTATATGAAAAGAATGCCCTGCGTCTGGCGGCGGCAAACCCCGATTATGAAGACAGGATTTTCAGCATGAAGGACATCGAAACCCTGCCCGTGCGGATTATCGGAAAGGTTATTTCCTGCAAAACATACTTCTGAGAAGCCTGCGGGCTTTTCTTTTTTTTATTTGGTGTCTAATATATTGACGGTTGAGGTTAAATATGAAGACTAGTGATTTTGATTATGAACTCCCCCAGGAACTGATTGCCCAGACACCCCTGAAGGACCGCACAACCAGCAGAATGATGGTCGTGCATATGAACAGCGGTGAACTGGAGCACAGACATTTCTATGACATAACAGATTATCTGCATGAAGGGGATGTCATTGTCCGCAATAACACAAGGGTGATTCCTGCCCGCCTTTTCGGCACCAAGGAAGTGACCGGTGCGCATGTGGAGCTTCTTCTTCTGAGACAGGAGCCCGACGATATCTGGGAATGTCTTGCCGGCAATGCCAAAACGGTCAAGGTCGGAACCGTTGTTTCCTTCCATGACGGAAAACTGCGTGCACAGTGCACCGAAGTCGGCGAAAAAGGCATCCGCAAAATGAAGATGATTTACGACGGAATATTCACGGAAATCCTCGATGAACTCGGGACGGTTCCCCTTCCCCCCTACATCAGGGAGAAACTGGATGACCCGGACCGCTATCAGACGGTTTATGCAAAAGTGGACGGCTCTGCGGCAGCTCCCACTGCCGGCCTGCATTTCACCCCCGAAATTTTCAGAAAGCTGCAGGATAAAGGCGTTCAGATTCTGGATGTCACCCTGCATGTGGGACTTGGCACATTCCGTCCGATGGATACGGAGAATATTGAGGAGCACGTCATGCATTCGGAAGTGTACTATATGCCGAAGGAAACCGCGGATGCGCTCAATCTTGCCAAACAGGAAGGCAGAAGGATTTTCGCCATCGGCACAACAAGCGTGCGCACCATGGAAACCGTCTGGAACAGATTTTCCCGTTTTGAAGAATGCTCCGGCGAAACTTCCATCTTTATATATCCCGGCTATCAGTGGCATACCATTGACGGCATGCTGACAAATTTCCATCTTCCGAAATCCACGCTGATTATGATGATCTGTTCTTTGGCCGGAAAGGACCTCGTATTCAGGGCATATCAGGAGGCAGTCAGGGAACGCTACCGTTTCTTCTCCTTCGGGGACTGCATGCTGCTGACAAATGACTAGCAAAGAAGAATTCCTCGAATATCTGAAACAGAGAAAAAGCTGTCCGAAAACAAACTACTATCTGGAATCGCTGAAAGAAGCCGAAAAAATAAAAAAAGAGTCTGCCGGCCGCAGACCGAAGCTGCTTCTTCATGCATGCTGCGCAGTCTGTGCTTCATTCCCGATTGAATTTCTGACAGATATTTTTGACGTGACGATTTACTACAACAACTCAAATATATGGCCGAAAGCCGAATATGACAGAAGACTCTCGGAGCTGAAGCGGTACATTGAGGAGAGCGGGTCCCGGATCGGTCTGATCGTGACGGACTACGACAATGAAAACTATATGAAGAAGCTCGAGCCGTACCGTGATGATCCGGAGGGTTTCAGAAGATGTTTTCTGTGCTACACCCTGCGCATGGATGAAGCATATCAGTATGCGGAAGAACACGGATTTGACTACTTTACGACGGTCATGTCGATCTCGCGCCAGAAGGACAGCCAGAAAATGAATGAAATCGGCAGAAGCCTTTCCCGGAAATACCCTTCCGTACGCTATTTCTATTCTGATTTCAAAAAAGGCGGAGGTCAGGTCCGCCAGCATGAACTTGTCGAACAGTACTGCCTTTACCGGCAGGATTACTGCGGCTGTGAATACTCCTGGCTTGAACGGCAGGCTGCGAAAAACAGTCAGAAAGCACAGAAGGATAATTCATGAGAATTCCGGCATAACCCCTGCGGTTATGCCTTTTTTTACAGAAAATCCGCATCCGAATGAAGCGGCCTTTGCTTTTATCATTTCAGCTGCTTTTTCTTCAGGAAGCCCACAATCTTCATTTTGATTCCTGACGGAACAAGAAGCGCCGCCCTGTTCAGCAGACCGGGGATGACAACGTTCCTGCTCTGATGCTTATAGCAGTATCTTGCAGCCCTGCAGGCGTCCATCGCACCTGCCGGCGCCCTGCCTCCGGATCTTTCATAAAATTCGGTATCGACCGGACCCGGGCAGAACACACATACATGAATGCCGTACTGCTCCGCCTCTGCGGCAAGTGCCCGGGAATACGAAACAACAAAGGACTTGGAGGCATAGTACGATGCGATATAGGGTCCCGGCTGAAAAGCTCCTGTGCTGGCGATATTGATGATTGTTCCCGTCCCGGACTCTGCATGGTCTCTGATAAACAGCTTGCAGAGCGTCATCATGGAAATGTCGTTCAGCACAACGAGTGCCTCATCCCTGTCTTCCGGTATTTTCCAGCTTCTTT
The DNA here is from genome assembly GCA_024696355.1 of Solobacterium sp. Classification (GTDB taxonomy): domain Bacteria; phylum Bacillota_I; class Bacilli_A; order Erysipelotrichales; family Erysipelotrichaceae; genus Bulleidia. The sequence continues at coordinate 18,917 of JAILGV010000030.1, read as the reverse complement.
CCAGATATCCCACCCCTGCATTGTTGATCAGGCAGTCCGGAAGATATCCTTTTCTTCTGACTGAATCATACAGTTTTTCCGCACTTCCCGTGACGGAAAGATCACAGACAAAAATGTCTGTTCCGGCATGATATTCATTTTCAAGCAGAACCTGAGCCTGCCGTAGGGATTCCTCATTTCTTCCGTTGAGCAGCACAAACCACCCGTCAGCCGCATAGCATCTGGCAAGCTGAAATCCGATCCCCCGGGAACTGCCCGTAATCAGTACAGTTTTCATAGTTACATCTTAGCATTTTTGCATTCCGGATAAATCATTTGTTCCTCCGTATTCTCTGCCTGCAAAAAAAGCCATATCGGCTGATATGGCCTTTTTGTGAACACGCGTTCGACTTAAATCCCTGCTACGCCGGCTTTTCTGGCTTCCTCGGCCGCCGCCTTTGCCACGGCAGGTGCAACACGCTTGTCAAATACATCCGGAATAATATATTCCTCGTTCCGCTCCTCATCGCTGACAAGGGAAGCGATTGCATTTGCGGCCGCAATCTTCATTCCTTCCGTAATCTCTTTTGCTCTGACATCCAGGGCACCTCTGAAGATTCCCGGGAAAACAAGCACATTGTTGATCTGGTTGGGATAATCGCTTCTTCCCGTCCCGATGATTCTTGCGCCGCCTTTCTTTGCCAGTTCCGGCATGATTTCGGGAACCGGATTTGCCATCGGGAAAACAATGGCATCTTTATTCATGGAGGCGATCATTTCCTCTGTGACGATTCCGGGAGCCGAAACACCGATGAAGACATCTGCTCCTTTTAATGCGTCCGCAATTGTTCCGTGAAGATTTTCGGGATTTGTCACGTCACACAGTGCCAGCTGGGCATCATTCAGTGCCGTATCCCTGTTCAGGACGCCGTTTCTGTCACAGTAAACCAGATGACCGATTCCGTACTGCAGCAGAAGCATTCCGATTGCAGTTCCGGCCGAACCGGCTCCGCTGATCACGGTTCTGACATCCTGCGGCTTCTTGCCTACAACTTTCAGCGCATTGATCAGCGCCGCCAGCAGCACTACAGCCGTTCCGTGCTGATCGTCATGAAATACCGGAATATCCAGCCTTTCCTTAAGCTTTGCCTCAATTTCAAAGCATCTCGGTGCAGCGATGTCCTCGAGATTGATGCCGCCGAACGAAGGAGCGATCCTTACGACTGTTTCAACGATTTCGTCCGTATCTTTGGTATTCAGACAGATCGGAAAAGCATCCACGTTTCCGAATTCCTTAAACAGCACCGCCTTGCCTTCCATGACGGGAAGCCCTGCCTCCGGTCCGATATCGCCAAGACCGAGAACTGCCGTGCCGTCCGTTACCACGGCCACCATATTCCCTTTGGATGTGTACCTGTAGACTTCGTTTTTATCTGCCGCAATCTTTCTGCACGGCTCCGCTACGCCGGGTGTATAAGCCAGGCTCAGATCATCTCTGTTTCTGACTGCAACTTTTGAAACCACTTCAATTTTGCCCTGATGCTCTTCATGAATTTTCAATGACTGTTTACTGTAGTCCATACTTTTCCCTCCTTCCTTAATTCTATCACCCGCAGTAAAGGAAACAGAAAAAAAATCCGCTTCCGCGGATTCTTTATTCGGTTTCACCGTTCTGTTTTTCGAGGGCTTCAAGCTGTTCGCTGAGCAGTTCGACAACCTTCTTGTTGGATTTGATCAGGCCTTCCACATCCTCAGTATTTTCCATGGCTTTTCCGGTGGATTTGCTGGCGTAGTAAGCCTCACCGAGTCTTGTGTATGCTTTTGTCAGAGCACGCTGGTGTTCACCGATCTGAGAACGGATTTCCATCTTTTTGCGTTCTTTCTTCAGTGAATCCGTAATATCCTTTGTGGACTCATTGACAATTTTGACTCCCTTGTCAACGGTATCGTTAAGAAACTTGACGAGTTCTTCTGCTTTTTTGTTGAGTTCAGACATGTTTTATTTTTCCTTTCCGGACTTTCTGATCAGGTCCTCAATAATCTTTTTCAGTTCAAGTACATCAGCCTCCGTGTGGGCTGCCAGATCGGCGATTCCGCCGATGATGATGTCCGCAAAATAGCCGGGATTTTCAATGTTCAGTTTATGAAGCTCTTTTCCTTCTTCAAGAAGCTGCCTTAATGCAAGTGAGGCAATTTCCTTGGCTTCATCAATACTTCTCGTGCTCAGAATGGAGAGGTCGATATTCTCATTTACTCCGTGCAGATTCTCCCACATGCTGCGGAATGAAACGATACAATTTTCAACGAACCTGCTGAGCCGTTCGTCATAGTCATCTTCTTCATTCAGTGATCTTGCAAGAGCCTGTTTGAAGTCAACATTGTATCTCTCACTGATTGCATCGATGACGTCGTCCTTTGATTTGAAGTAATAATAGAACAGGCCTTTGGCTACATTCAGTTCCTTGACAATGGCATTGATTGTAGTATCCATAATACCGTTTTCCTTAAACAGTTTTTCGGCCGCGTCCACAAACTCTGCTTTTCTGACATCAGAATCTTTTACATCACGCATTGTTTCACTCCTTTCATACCCTTATTATCACTTTTGACTGACCGTCGGTCAATACTTTTAATGTGTGAATTATCACATTTTTGATATACTGAAAGACATGGAAATTATATGCCCCGTATGCGGTGCAAAACTGATCCGTGAAAACCGGAGTGCCGTATGTGCCGGAAGGCACAGTTTTGATTATGCAAGGCAGGGATATCTGAACCTTCTGATCAGACAGAGCACGGATCACGGAGACAACCGTGAAATGGTGCAGGCCAGAACGCGCTTTCTGAACAGCGGCGCCTACGCTTTTCTGAAAGATGAGCTTGTCCGCATCAGTGAAGAATACCGTCCCGGCATTCTCGCAGATCTCGGCTGCGGGGAAGGATATTATACATGCGGCCTGGCCGCGGATGAAAAATACGGTTTTGATATGTCAAAGGATGCCGTCAGACATGCTTCGGCCTCCGACAAATCAACACAGTATATTATTGCGTCTATTTTTCATCTGCCCATGCCGGATCAGTGTGCAGACATGGTACTGACATGCTTTGCCCCTTTTGCAGGCAGTGAAGTCATGCGCATCCTGAGACCGGGCGGGATTTTTGTTTTTGTTTCCCCTGCCCCGAAGCATCTCGCCGAACTCAAGCAGGTGCTTTATGACAGACCGTATGACAATGCCGCAGTGCCGCTGAGCACCGTTCTCACAAAAGAAAAAGAATACGTGACAGAGCACGTATTCCACGCTGATCAGACAATGATTCAGAACCTGTTTATGATGACACCCTATGCCCACCGCACTTCCGAAAATGATATCAGGAAGCTTTCATCCGTGCAGAGTCTGGATATAACCGCCTCATTCCTGATACGCATCTTCAGAAAACCTCTCGAAGATGCCGCAGGTCTGCCCCGCAGAAGGGACAGAAATCAGTAAGCTGCGGTCCGTTTTCATTTATAAGGGCAGAGTTCCCGCAGGAAGGACACCGGTTGTTCCTCCAGCAGAATTCTCCTTTTTTTCTGGCAAAATACTGGCTTCTCTGAACTTTTGCATCATTCTCGGCAGAGAAACCCTCCAGCTGATGATTCAGGGCATAATATCTCTCATAATCTTCCAGAACCCAGTTCCTGCGGTCTGTTTCCAGACGGTATGCCTCAAAGCGCTCCTGCAGCCGGGCAAAATCATTTTTCAGACTGCGGTACGCCTCCGGATCGGCGCTGTCCCTGAAATCGTTCATTTTCCAGAACATGCTCCGGATCAGGGAATCCTTGAGCATCTCACGCTGTTCACCGTCAATGCCGAGCCGCTGTGCTTTTCTTCTGACGGTCAGTGTCTCATCCGTCAGAATTCCGACAAACGGCGGGATATAGTCTTCCCACTCTTCAACAGCCCGAAACACCTCCCCTGTCGTCAGAAGATAATTATAATCGCCGTACCAGGACTTCTTTGCTTCGCTTTTTAAATCAGCCAGGGAAACCTTCAGTTCATAGCAGCGGAATACCGAGCGGGCATCCATAGTCATAAAATCAACAATTTCATCCCCGTGACCCTGTCTGCGGAAACCGATCGTGATTTCCCGGCAGCCGTATTCCCTGTTTTCCCTTGCTTTTCTGTCCAGCGCATCTTCCAGCGCAATGGTCTGCTTTGTTTTTGCCATGCAATAATTATACAAAGTTTTCATGCAGTTTTTGATATACTGTTTTCAAGAGAACTGATCCGGAGGTTACCATGGCTTATCATTGTCCATACTGCAACACCATTGTCAGAAACAGTGACAGATTCTGCCAGTCATGCGGAGCAAAATTAACTGATCTGCCTGATTTCACAAGCAATACAGCCGTGCAGACACAGGGAAACGTTCAGGCACAGGCACAGTTTCAGGAACCGGAACAGGTAACAGCAGAGCTGGTTGACGAACCGGTTCATGAGTCTGAAACTGTTCATGTGTCCGAAACCGTTCATGAGGAATCCGTCAGAACGGATAAATCCCGCACGAACAAAAATGCGTCGACTGCATTCTGGGCTGCACTTGCCGGCCTTATCCTTTTCCGCGGCTTTTTACGGCTTGTCCTCGGCTGCGCAGCAGCGTATTTCTCACAGAAGGCACAGGCGGAAATCCCGCAGACCGGTGAAGAAGGCGCAAATCTCGCCAATGCCGGCTATCTGATGGGACTCATCTGCATCGCCCTGGGATGCCTGGGCCTGCTCGGGTGCTAGTCTCTTTCCTCCCGGCCTGAACTTCCGCAAAGCTGATCCCCCGCAGGACCGGCTTTTTTAATCCCGCCGAGTCCGGATACCGTCCGCAGATGCCGTTTTAGCACTCATATTGACAGAGTGATAAAACGTACTATAATACTTAATGTTGGCAGTCACTCGTTTCGAGTGCTAAGGAGGCTTATATGGCAAAAAAGCAATTTAAGGCAGAATCCAAACGTCTGCTTGGACTGATGATCAATTCCATCTACACAAACAAGGAAATCTTTCTGCGTGAGCTGATTTCCAACGCAAGCGACGCACTGGACAAGCGTTATTATCTCGGCCTTACCGATGAATCAAAAAATGTTGCCAAAAAAGATCTGTGGATCAAAATCGAGCACAGCAAAGATGACCGCACACTGGTCATTGAAGACACCGGCATCGGCATGACCGATTCCGAAATGGAAAAGAACCTCGGAACAATCGCAAAATCCGGCTCTGCCGAATTCCAGGCACAGCTGGAAAAAGCCGATAAAAACATTGATATCATCGGCCAGTTCGGCGTCGGCTTCTACAGCGCCTTTATGGTCGCAGACAGGATTGAAGTGGAATCCAGAAGTGCCGGCAGCGATCAGGCATGGAAATGGGTTTCGACGGGAGAGGACGGCTATACCATTACACCGGCTGAAAAAGACAGCATCGGAACCAGAATCACCCTTACCCTCAAAAATGATACGGATGATGAAAAGTACTCCGAATATCTTGAAGAATACAAACTCCGTTCCCTCGTCAAGAAATACAGTGATTATGTCAGATACCCGATCAAAATGGATGTGACAAAGAGTATTCCCGATCCGACGGATGAGGACAAGACCATTGACACCGTTCAGGAGGAAACACTCAACAGCATGGTTCCGATCTGGAAGAAACAGCGTTCAAAGATCAAGCCTGAAGAATACAACGAATTCTACAAGGGAAAATTCAATGACTGGGAAGATCCCCAGAAAGTGATTCATTACTCCGTTGAAGGCAATCTGAGTTATACCGCCCTTCTGTTTATTCCGAAGAAGGCTCCGTATAACTTCTACAATACAGACTTCGAGCCGGGACTTCAGCTTTATTCCAAGGGTGTATTCATTCTTGAAAAAGCAAAGGACCTGCTGCCCGACTGCTACAGATTCATCACCGGTCTGGTTGACAGCGAAGACCTCAGCCTGAACATTTCAAGAGAAATCCTCCAGCAGGACCGTCAGGTCAAGGCCCTTGCCTCCTCCATCGACAAAAAGATAACAAAAGCCCTTGAGGATATGCTGAAGAAGGAACGTGAGGAATATGAAAAATTCTTTGACAGCTTCGGCCTCAACCTGAAATACAGCCTTTACAAATCATACGGCATGGAAAAGGAAAAGCTTCAGGACCTTCTGCTGTTCAGATCAAGCAGGGAACAGAAGTACGTCACTCTGAAAGAGTACGTTGAGAGAATGCCCGAAGACAGAAATGAAATCTATTTTGTCAGCGGCTCCTCCATTGCGGACATCGAAAGACTTCCGGTCATGGACAAAGTCAGGGACAGAGACATCGAAGTCCTGTACTTTACGGACAATGTTGATGAATTTGCCATCCGCATGATGAATGACTACAACGGAAAGACATTCAAGTCCATTACGGAGGGCGACCTCGATCTGGGCACCGAGGAAGAAAAGAAAGACAGAGAGAAGAAAGCAGAAGAAAACAAGGATATGCTTTCTGCCATGAAGGAAGCTCTGGGCGACAAAGTCAAGGAAGTCAGAATTTCCTCAAGACTGAAGGATGACCCCGTATGCATGGTTGCCGATCAGGGAATGTCCATTGAAATGGAAAAGGTTCTCTCACAGGACCCCAACAGCAAGGGTCTGAAAGCCACCAAAATCCTTGAAATCAATCCTGACCATCCGATCTTTGAAACACTGCAGAAAGTCAATGCATCCAATCCGGATGCTCTGAAGGAATACGCGGACGTTCTGTATGATCAGGCACTTCTGATCGAAGGTCTGCCGATTGAAGATCCGGTTGCCTACGCCAAGAAGATCGTTGATCTGATGGTCAAGGCAGGTCCGAAGGAATAACATCAAAAAGCCCGTTTTGTAAATTAATCCACAAAACGGACTTTTTTCTTTTGCGTACTGCATCGGATGCAGCTGTCTTTTATTCGCTGAACCGGAGTGTTTTCTCCATGCCGTCCGACGGCAGAACCGTATCGGCAAATATGCTGCGCAGCTGTTCCGCGCATTCCCCGGGGTTCACGAAGGACGGACTGTAGTGTGTCAGCCACAGTTCCCTGACCCCGGCATTTTTCGCAAGTACTGCGGTTTCCGTTCCGCTGCTGTGTCCTCTTTCACGCGCTTTTTCCCTGTCGTCCGGATACATTGCCTCACCGATCAGAAGATCAGAACCTTCAACCATTGCCGCAATGTGTTCCGTAGGTCTGGAATCTGTATAGTAGGAAAGCCGGATGCCTCTGCGCGGTCCGCCGAGAACGTCCTCCGGATAATAAATCTTATCGTCTGCGGCAACCGTTTCGCCGTGCTGCAGTCTGTTCCAGTACTTCAGCGGTATCTGCAGTGCCTCGGCACGTTCCCGGTCAAATTTCGGGCTTCTGCTGACATCAAAGCGATATCCGAAGCAGACCGTACTGTGCAGCGCCGAAAAAGCCGTTATGCTGAGACTGTCTTCCCTGTAAAACTCCTGCCAGTCGTGCACTTCAATAAACCTGACAGGAAACAGAACCGGTCCGAGCTGACGGAACAGGGATACAATCTCCCCGACTCCTTTCGGTCCCGCTACGGTAAGTGTTTTTTCCCTGCCTTCCAGTCCCATGGACATCAATAGTCCCGGCAGTCCCAGGATATGATCCCCGTGGAAGTGTGTCAGACAGATCAGGTCAATCTCCTGCAGACTCTTTTTATATTTCCTCATTGCTGTCTGGGTTCCTTCACCGCAGTCAATCAGGATTTCCCTGCCCCTGTATTTTACGAGCAGCGATGTCAGAAAGCGGTCCGGCAGCGGTCTGACCCCGCCGGTTCCCAGCAATGTTACATCCAGCATCGTCTCTCTCCTTTCAAAAATGCAATGTCCGGGGCCTGCTTCTCCTGTATACTTAAGAGATGATGAAGAAGTATCTGCGCTGTTTCTGTGCGGCCCTGATTACTGCACTGTATCTGTTCCTGCTGTTTCCCAGGACACCCGATCAGGATGTCCGTTTTACATCATACTATCCCGGTGACGGAACAGGAAGTTCTTCCTGCACCGCTTCTCTTTTATGCACTTCCTCTTTTGAAACAGATGAAGACGGCAGATTCACGTACAACGGCAGAGTCGTTGTTGCCGCAGCCGTCAGGTACTGCACGGAAAGCACATCCGGTGTATGTGCCTATTATAATGCATTGCCGGCCGGATTCCGCCAGTATGATCTGTTTGATGAAATCAGAATCGAAGTAAACGGGAAAAAACTGGATGCCGTTGTTCTTGATATCTGCGGAGCTTCCTACTGGGACGAAGAAGTACAGCGCTATGATATCTATGTGAAAGACAGAGCTTCCGCTGCCGACGTCAGGGGAAAAGTTCTCGGCGTACACCGCCTTAATGTGCCGCTTTTCGCCGTATCGCTGACGCTTCTGTTTTCCGGCATTTTTCTTGCTGTTTATGCAAAAAGAAAAAAGCTGCGGCTCAGGCGTTCCCTGCGCCGCAGACTTTCAGCGCTCTTCAGTGCAGAAAATCAATAAACTCATCTTCCTGATAAATCAGGGTTCCGGTTTCCTGTTCCGTAATAAATCCGTAAGCCTTTCCGGATACGCGGAACTCCTTTTTCTTATGCCCCGTCAGTGTCTCGAACGTCACATAATACGCCGTCGGAACAATCGGCAGGGTCAGTGTCGTGAAATCACCGTGATTTCCTTCGTCCACCGGCGCTTCATGCCCCGTCCGCTTCGATGAGACACGGACCTTGACTCTGCGTACGGCACCGGGATTCCCGGCATGTTCCTCCCTCCTGATGACAAGATGATAAACAGTATATATGACAGCCGCAGTTACTGCCGCAAGAACTGCGATATACAGTATATTTTTCAGTACGTTCATTTTACCCTCTCACTGCTACATACATTCTACTTCAATCATTCCGTCATATTTCAAAGTCCGTTCAGATTTCTGCATTTTTTCACATTTCGGCAGCGGTACTCTTTTCCGGAAGCTGCGACAGGATGATTGCCGCAAACATCAGAACCATGCCGAACAGTTCACGCAGTGAAACAGACTGATGAAGGAAAACAAATCCGTCAATTGCCGCAAATACCGACTCCAGTGAAAGAATCATGCTTGCAATCGCAGGGTCCGCATTTTTCTGTCCGATAATCTGCAGTGTATATCCTGCCCCGGAGGAAAACATACCGGAGTAAAGAAGCGGCAGAACGGCAGCCGCAAGATCCGTAAAAACAGGATGTTCCCTGATCAGAGCCGGAACAAGTGATATCAGTCCTGCCGTGAAAAACTGAATGCAGGAAAGCCTGGCTCCGTCGGTATAGGGAATAAAATGATCAATCACAAGAATATGGACGGCAAAACTGACAGCACACAGAAAGACCATCAGATCACCATGAGACAGCCTCAGCGAATCCTTCATGCTGAGAAAATACAGACCGGCAGCCGACATAATGACGCAGAGCCAGATCAGCGGCCTGATCCTTTTTCCGATTACAACCGCCAGAAGCGGCACGATAACAACATACAGCGCAGTGATAAAGCCTGCCTTTCCCACCGTTGTCTGCATGATGCCGAACTGCTGGAATGCCGAGGCCACCGCCAGCACTGCGCCGCAGGCTATGCCGCCCTTTACAGTTACGGCGTTATCATTGTTTTTCATTTCCCCGGGGCTTTTGAACCTGTCGAGAACAGGGATTATAAAAAGCAGCGTCACACCGCCGATCAGATATTTAACAGCGTTGAACGTCAGCGGACCGATATGATCCATAGCTACGGTCTGTGTGATAAAGCCGAAGCCCCAGATAAAAGCCGCTGTCAGCAGAAGAAGATTTCCGTGCATTTTTTTCATTCGTATATCCTCCTGACTGCCGTCTGTTTCACAAATTCCGGATCCTTCAGTGCAGCCTCAAGAAGGTCCCGGATATAGCCCCTGAAATATTCCGTTTCTGTTTCGGAAGGTCCGAGCATTTCATAGCCTGTTCCCCTCTGCAGATAATCGCTGGTCATGACGTGATACAGCCTGCAGTCGTCCAGAGGAATTCCGTCAACCAGTATCTCCCTTCCGCCGTTCAGGATACGCACATTCCGGCTGACCGCAAGTGTTCCGAGCCGTGTTCCCCTGAACCCGCTTCCCTTTCCGCTGCCTCTGATCCGTTCCGTTTCACGCGAAGCTTCCAGAGCGGAGCGGATCTTTGATCCGTACCAGTAAACCGAAGTCGGATACAGTCCGCTGGGAGATGCTTCGATCAGTGACTTTTCTGTAATCTGTCTGCCGATTCCCTTCTCCAGAATACCGTTGTTGATCAGAGCCATATCACATCGGCACAGGTCGTACAGTGCATCCGCCGCGGCATTGGCCGCACGGCATTCGCGGCAGGCATCATAGTCCAGTTCCTCATCAATTTCAAACAGTACTGCGGACAGGGCTTTTTCGGCGATTTCCTTCTGCTCAAGATAAATCCGCATGGTTTCCCCGTCAGCCGGCATACCGCTGACATCAATACTGCATGCCCGCACATCCTGAATGTGCATATCATCATCCAGAAATATTTCCGTCTTTCCCAGGAACTTTCCGAAACAGCCGCACTGATGGATATAAACCCCGTCAGCGCATTCCGCACCGTCCATTTCGGTATGGCTGTGTCCGCCGATAATCAGGTGAACTTTTGTCCGCTCCGCAATCTGCCTGTCCGTTCTGATTCCGCAGTGCGACAAAAGAATGCACAGATCATACTTTCCGGCACATTCCTGCTGAATCCGGCTGATTTCACCGAAAGGCTCATATGTCCTGATCCCCGCCATATCCGTAAAATCCGACGCTGCCGGACCGTTGAAGTACGGTGTCAGACCGATGATCAGAAAGCGCACACCGTTCTTTTCAATCAGTTCATATGCGCGGATTCCCGCAATCTTTTCGTGATTCAGCTTTTCTATATTGGCACAGATCATATGCCCGAACACACAGGCCATTGCCTCCAGAGCCTGCGGTCCCATAAAGAACTCGTTGTTTCCCGGTACTGCCGCATCAAAACCGCAGTGCTTCAGCAGTTCCATGGGACCTGCACCGTTCGTGCCGCAGACCGTAACATCCATGGTATCCGAAAAATCTCCGGCATCCAGGATCAGGTCCTTTTCTGCATCGGCATGCTGCTTCAGATAAAAGGCAGCGCCTGCAAACCGCTCAAAGCGGGCATGCACATCATTCTGATGCCAGATCACTGCTTTTTTCATGACCCGGCATCCTCACCGGTATATGAATGCTTGAATACCGGACTGACAGTGACATTTTCATTCCTGAATGCATCGCGCAGTGCACTGCGCATGGTTTCTGTATCAGCCTGGCTGTTGTACGGCACAACGGCTTCAAACATCAGATTCACGGAATCATCCCCGTAAACCGCATGAAAATCCTGTATCCTGATATTCCTGTCAAATCCGGAAAGGATTCCGGCGGCTTTTTCCTGATACTGCGCGGTTAAAGGATTATCCGTTTCCACCGGATCCATATGCAGAGTGATTTCCACATGCATTTTTTCAAAAATCTCGTTTTCAATCTCATCTGCGATTTTGTGCGCGTTGAAGAACGGCATATTCTGATCGATCTCGACATGTGCGCTGGCGATCTGTGTCCCGGGACCGTAGTCATGAATCATCAGGTCATGCATACCCCTGATTTCCCTGTGGTTCAGAATCATCTGACCGATCTGATCGGCCAGCCCGCGGTCCGCCGGCGTCCCCAGCAGCCGGTCCAGGATTTCCCTGCCGATCTGAAAGCCGGAGAGCATGATCATTCCGGAAACAAAAAGTCCCGCCGCAGCGTCAAACGGAAAACTGGCGGTATACGCATTCAGCAGCATTGCCGCAACTGCGATGGAAGTTGCCAGCACATCATTTCCCGCATCCTGTGCCGATGCCAGAAGAGCATCAGACCTGATTCTGTTTCCCACTGTTGTGTAGAAATGTCTCATCCAGAGTTTGACAGCTGCGGAAAGAACAAGAAAAACAAACAGCAGCGGCTGGAAGATGATCTGACTGCGAATAAAAAGACGCTCAAAACTGCTTCTCAGCAGTTCAAAGCCGGACAGAACAATCAGCAGCGATACCGAAAGAGAAACCAGATATTCCATTCTTCCGTGTCCGAAAGGATGTTTCCTGTCAGCCGGTTTTCCGGCCAGTCTGTATCCGGCCAGGGTAATAATGCAGGAACATCCGTCGGAAAGATTATTGAACGCATCAGACACAACCGCAATGGAATGCATCAGCAGTCCGGCGGTCAGCTTGAAGGCAAACAGAACAAGATTGCAGACAAGTCCCACAACGCCTGAAAACATGCCGTACTGCGTACGCATGTTCTGAGGGTCAGAAGATCTGAGGGTGCCGGCAAACCGCCTGAGAAGCCATTCCGTCATAACTGCAGTCCTTTCTTTCAACAGGATTTATTATAAGTGAACAGATTCTTCTTTTTAAAGTCATGCACTCACGTTTCCCGTATTTTGCCAGAAAGCATGCCTGGTGGGGAAGAAAGATAAGACCGATCAGCACATCCGGCCGGCAGCCGCTCTGCTTCATAAGAATCTGTACGGCCGCATCGGGAAGAATCAGTGCAGTCAGAAGATATCCCAGCATGACAGCTGCCGCCCCGTATGTCACTTTCCTTACGGATTTATAAGAGCTGTCCATCCACATGACTGAATAAGCGGAATTGCAGAATGCCAGAAAAGACAGTGACGGCCAGACTTCATTCATATGCGAAGAACGGATCAGCAGAATCTGAACGAGCGAGAGTGCGGCAATTGCAAAGTAGCGCCTCATAAAAACGCCGGCCGAATGAAACCATATGCACAGGATCAGCGCCAGTGCACCGAAGAATACCGAAGCTTCCGTATAATCACTGAATGCATACGCATATGCAAGAAGAAGAATTCCCTCATTAACTGTAAATTTCTGTGTCTGATTCATAGTTCCACCTCTTTCCTCTTTCATATTAGGACGGGGAACCTTTTATACTGTCCGAAAAGTGGTACAATATAATAAAATATGAGAACCGGAAATCATTTGAAAAGAACGATGGCTGTCCTCCGCATTCTTGAAGAAAAAACAGACAGCGACCATCGGATTACAATGGATGAACTGATCGCGGAACTGGATGAAGCGGGAATCAGCGCCGAGAGAAAATCAGTGTATGCTTCGATTGATGCCCTGAAGGAAAGCGGACACAAAATTGTTTTCAGCCGTGCCGGCGGAATACAGGGATATTACATCGAACATATGTTTTCTCTTTCCCAGGCTATGCTCATCTGTGATGCAGCGGCCGGCTCCCCCTCTCTTTCCCGGAAGCAGACTGCAGAGATGATCTCCGCCGTCAATGAAAGACTCAGCATTTATCAGAGAAAGGCTGTTGTCCCATTTCAGCTCTGCCAGACAAAAACAGACAATGACCACGTGATGCAGATCATGGAACTTCTCCTGAAGGCAATTGCGGGAGCCCATCCCGTCGAATTCCGCTACTATGATCTGACAGTTTCAAAAAAGAAAGAATACCGCAGGAACTCTCAGATCTATCATCTGAATCCCTATGCGGTCATGTCCTTCGAAGGAAGATATTACTGTGTTCTCTGGTCTGAAAAGCACCGGAGCTTTGCCAACTACAGAATCGATAAAATGGAAAGCGCAAAAGTCCTTGAAGACACTTTTGACCCGCTCCCGTTCGATCCGGCTTCATGGCGGCGCACGTCATTTCATGCCTACCGCGGAAAGGCACAGACAGTTGTCATCCGTTTTGATCTTTCCATGGCAAATATCGTTTTTGATGAATTCGGAGATGATATTATCATCAGCCAGACCGACAGCACATCATTTACCGCCAGTATCCGGACATCGGTAACGCCCACGCTGATCTCATGGCTTCTGATGTTTACGGGCAGGCTTACGGTACTGAAACCGGCGGAACTGATCAGTGAACTTCTAGCTACGGCACAAACACTTGAAAAGACTTATAATAATTAAAAAGAAAGTGAGACCGGATATGTCAGAACTCCAACGGAAAATTGAAGAACTCCAGACGATCATTGATGAAGGCCGGCGCATCGTCTTCTTTACCGGCGCAGGTGTATCCACAGACAGCGGCATTCCTGATTTCAGAAGTCAGGACGGCCTTTACAGCATGCAGTACAGGTATCCGCCGGAAGAAATCATCTCCCACCATTTTTTCGAGGAGAATCCGGAGGAATTTTACAGATTCTATAAAGACAAAATGCTGATTCTGGATGCCGAGCCCAATGATACGCACAAACTGATGGCAAAGCTTGAAGCCAAAGGAAAATCCCTCGGGGTCGTCACGCAGAATATTGACGGACTTCACCAGAAAGCCGGCAGCAAACGTGTCTATGAGCTGCACGGCTCGGTGCTGCGCAACTACTGCACGCGCTGCGGCAAATTCTTCGATGCCTCCTATATTAAAAACAGCAGCGGCATTCCCTGCTGCGACAAATGCGGCGCCATTGTCAAGCCTGACGTAGTTCTGTATGAAGAAGGCCTGAGTTCCCCCGTAATCAACGGTGCGGTGGCGGCCATACAGAGCGCCGATGTGCTGATTGTCCTGGGAACCAGCCTGGTAGTATACCCGGCTGCCGGACTGATCCGTTATTTCTCAGGCAGGAAGCTCGTGCTGATCAACAGGAGTGTCACCCCCTATGACCGTGAAGCTGATCTGCTGATTCAGGCAAGCTTCTCCGACGTTTTCCCGAAAATCAAAGTTTAGGAGCTGCAGAAAAACTGTCCGGTGCATCCGGACAGGAACGGGAGTCTGCGGCTCCTTTTTATTATCCCCGCAGACCGGGGAACAGCCCTCTTTTCACCAGAAACGCCGGAAAGATCCTGCCAGCCTGACGGACTGGATCAGAAAAAGGACTGTGTAGATCCAGAAAAAATAATCCGTATACAGAAAGCCGTAATGCATTACATACAGCAGAAGCGCACCGGAATAAAAGATCCATGCCAGAAATACGAGCGATCCGCTGTTCATGTCACGGCAGTTGAAGAGAGCACCTGCCAGCAGGAACAGAGCGGGTTTTAAAGCGAAATATCCGCCGAAAGACACAGCGGTGAGGATCAGTGCCAGTATCACTGCCAGAAGCGAAAAACGGTTCGAAATCCGGTCAATCAGCCATCCCCCGTGATCCACTGCCGGATCAATCCTGATCGAGTCCCAGAGCATCACACGGTTAATTTCGGCCAGACTGCAGGCAGGCTCCGTAAACGTCGAATTCGTCATAACAGCCGCCCTGTCGCATTTGTAATACTTCGCGCCTGCAGCTGCCTCCTGAACAGCCGAATTCCCCACCGGCCTGTCATAGTATTTGCACTGGATGCCGTAGCGGTATCTGCCTTTGTCGGCAATGATATCGATTCCCTGATCCTTTGAGGCACGTGTCGTTTCGATATTTGTATAGCCTTTGTTTTTCAGCAGTTTTGCGCAGTATTGTTCAAACTCGTAGCCGTTCATGATTTATATTATACAGCATGCCAGGAGATGATATGCAGAAGCCCGGCACCCTGACAGGCAGCCGCTTTTATTTCTGCAGATATTCGGGAGGAACCCTTTTTGTAAGCCATACACCGTTGACGGACCTGTAAAACACAAACCCGTCGCGATGCATCCTGCCGCTGTGTACGGTAAGCACCGCACAGACGCCGTGCCTCTGTCCCGTTCTGAAGGCAGTTGATGCATCTGCGGAAAGATGCACAAACAGACGCGATTTCGGAATCAGACCCTGCCTCTCAATGGAAGGGATATATTTTGTGCCTGTTCCGTGAAACAGGATTTCCGGCGGAACAGCTTCCTTAAGTTCAACATCAACCGGAACAGAATGCCCCTGATTGGCACGCACTCTGGAATGATCTTCATTGAAGCTGTACCTCTGTTTTTCATCAGTCCGGACGATCTCCTCAAGGACTTCCCGACTGATGGTTCTCGTTCTGCTGATTCCGCTGATCAGCTCATTTACATCCGCCCATCCGTGTTCATCAAGTTCAATGCCGATTACCTGCGGCTTATGCCGGAGAATCAGGCTGATAAACCTGCTCAGGGATGTTTTTTCATCTGATGACATCATCTTCATCAATCAGTCCGTTCCTGACAGCTGTTTCAATCAGCTGCTCATCATTCATCCGTTCCGCCCGGATCACGTCAAGCAGCGCAGCCGGTGCGGCAGAAACTGCTGTCCCGTAATAATCAATGACAGCCTCCCGGATTTCTTCAATTGTTTTCTTTTTCATATTTCATGTTTCCTGTCTCTCTGACTTTCATATAGCAGTTATGATGCAGAACCGTCAATACATATTCTGATGACGAATCCGCCGCCTGCAGTTAAAATAAAAACAGGATATGCCGTAATTGCGGCTCACAGCAGCCCGGGGAGAGTTTATGAGTTATTCAATTTCACAGGTTCAGCCGACTGACAGGTCAGCCTTCGCAGAGATGCTTGCACTTCTTAAGGAACAGGGAATCCGTCTTGATCCCAATGTTGACTATTCATGCGTCATTTATGACGATGATTATAACGTTGCCGCAACCGGCAGCTGCAGCGGCAATACACTGCGCTGCATCGCCGTCAGTCCGAAGCATAACGGTGAAGGCCTGACAAACACGCTGATCACCCATCTTCTCGAAAAGCAGTTTGAGCGCGGCAATATGCATGTCTTTCTCTATACAAAGCCGTCCTCTGCGGTTTTCTTCGGCGATCTCGGATTTTATGAAATTGTCCGGCAGGAAAACATTGTTTTCATGGAAAACAAACGCACCGGCTTTTCACAGTATCTGAAGAATCTTGCCGAAACTGCAGTCCCGGGAAAGTCTGCCGCGATCGTCATGAACGCCAATCCCTTCACCCTCGGACATCAGTACCTGGTTGAAACAGCAGCCCGTGAAAACGAATGCCTGCACCTGTTTATCGTCAGTGAGGAAAAGAGTCCGATTCCCTTCGCAGTAAGAAAAAGGCTTGTCATGGAAGGCACGAAGCATCTGAACAACATCATTTATCATGATTCGGGGTCTTATATCATCAGCAGCGCAACCTTCCCCTCCTATTTCCAGAAAGACGAGGAGGCTGTCAACCGCTCGCATGCACTGGTGGATGTTTCCGTGTTTGCAAAGATCGCGGAGGCAATGAATATCACGGCACGCTATGCCGGTGAAGAACCCCGCAGTGTTGTCACAAGAATTTACAATCAGACCATGATGGAGGAACTTCCGAAGCACGGCATCAGATGCATCGTTATTCCCAGAAAACAGTACGGTGATGAGCTGATCAGCGCATCCACGGTACGCACCCTGATCAAGAGCGGCAGATTCGATGTGCTCAGGCACTATCTTCCGGAAACGACGCTTTCATATTTTATGAGCAAAGAGGCAGAGCCTGTGATCAACGGCATCTGTGCCATGGAGGATACGGTCCATTACTGAAAAAAAGGATCTTTGCAGATCCTATAATTCTTCTTTTTCCAGTCTGATCACTTCTTCTTCAAAGTATTTCTTGCATTCATCGTACGGCATTCCCATTGCGACAGACAGCTCATTGTAGAGATAGTCTTCCGCTTTCTTGAGGTATTCGGCGTCGATGCTTGCAAGTTTTTTATGATTTCTGATACGCTCGTTGTTTCTGAGATAGGAGGTCTTGATAATGCAAACAAGATCTTCTATGCTGTCACCTTTCATCACGGCGGCGTACTGGCTTTTCATATTTGCCGGCTTGCTTTCGAGAGTTTCCACTTCAGGAGCCCGTCTGCACAGTTCCGTAATCCCTTCCTTCGTAATCAGGTCACGCAGATGCCCGCCCTTGTTTGATACCGGAACAAGCATGGTTGTCGAACCATCTGTACTGTAATACGGCTGAAGCACGTAGCACATCTCGCCCGTGAAGTCACTTCTTTTTTTACCCGTAACTCTGCAGACATCTCTTTTGTAGACGACCACATCATTAACTTTATACATATCCGTGACCCCTCCCTCTGCATTATTATTTCTACTATTATATCACATTTCCACCGTATGCATATACATTTGTTATTTGCTTCACAATTGTTCGGGCAATGATTCCGGTGCCAAAAGACCGGCTGCGGAGTAAAATATAACCATGAGCATAAATGAAGTAAATGTTGCACAGGTTATCGAAAACCGCGACAGGCGCGTCAGCGTTCAGAATCATTTTCTTGACACGCAGCACTGCCCTGTCATTTCCTTCTGCATGAATATCCCCGGCCCGATAAAAACATCGCCGAAGATTTTATCTGCCTTCAACGAAGGGAAAAACGAGCTTCTCCGCAGACTCCGGGATGAAAGCGCCGCGGTATGCGGACAGGAGGAAACCCACGCAGTCACCGGCGACGAAATCGTTCTGTGCGTACGGGCTGAAGCAGAGGCACTGAAGAAAATCACGTCTGATATCGAAGAAAACCACCCTCTGGGAAGACTGTTTGACATGGATGTCATTGATACGGACGGCAGGAAGCTGACCAGAAATACGTTCCGCAGATGTCTGATCTGCAGCAGGCAGGCACAGGACTGTGCCCGCAGCAGACGCCACAGCGTCAGGGAGCTTCAGGATGCCGTCACGGCGCTGCTGGACGGATACTTCTGAATTACAGCCGATGAATATGATTTCCACGCAAAAAAAGACTGATTTTTGAAAATCAGCCTTTTTCCTTTTCTCTGCTGTCTACTGCTCAGACCTTCATTACTTCCGCACTCTTTTTGTCGGCGGCTTCGTCAATCTGTTCGATATACTTATCTGTCAGCTTCTGGATATCCTTTTCTGCATCTTTCTGATTGTCTTCATCCATTGAAGCATCCTTTTTGATCGTCTGATTTGCATCGCGGCGGATGTTTCTGATCTGGACTTTGGCAGATTCAGCCATTTTTGAAACTTTTTTGGTCATCTCTTTACGTGTTTCACC
>JAILGV010000027.1 GCA_024696355.1 Solobacterium sp. | reverse complement strand
GTTTCTGTGCCGAGGTATCTGTAATGCCAGGATTCGAATTCATACTGCGTGATGTCTTCCTTGCCCTGCGGATATCTCAGGATCCAGCCGTAGTCTGCACTGTTGGTGCTTGTCCAGATATATGCATTGGTGTCCTTGAATTCTTTTTTGTCATCTTCACCTGTCGCGGCGATGTCGACTGTCAGACCTGTCTGATGCTCTGAGAATCCCGCTCTTGCAGACAGGGCGTCAGCCTGTTCCTGTCCCCATGAGGAAACATAGTTGTTATAGATCTGAACCTGTGAGGAATAAGGACGGTACGCGCTTGCGGCATAGAATGTGACACCGACATTTCTTCCGGCTGTCGCCCAGGTTTCCAGTGCTTCAGCTGCTTCTTTGGCAAGCTGCTGTCCGGGAGCGGAATAGTATACGGAGAGATCTGCGAGCGACGGTTCGTATGTATCATCAAGATAGTATGTCTTGTTGACAAGCATCGTAATATCCGACTGATCAGGTACAGGAAGTGTTTCCTTATAAGGTGTATAGTATGTTCCGCTGACTTCGAAGTGATATTCGGAGTTCATATCTCTGTGGGCAATGACGTCATCAATATACGGCGCTTCAGCCGCCTGATAATCAAATACAAGCAGAGGCGTAATCTCCCAGAACTTCAGGTTTTTGAAGAGATTCTGAATCTGTTCGCGTGTATATCCTTTTTCCGTCAGTCTGTTGATCAGCAGGAAGTCGTAGTTGTTCAGTCCTCTTTCCGAAGTGACGGCTGTATACATGTCGATATAGTCAAGATTCAGTGTGTTGTCATTGATCGACTGTTCCAGATAGGCAGAATAATACGCATTGTCCAGAAGGGTCTTGGCAAGCTTCTTTTCACGGATTACTGCTATCGTATCCTTGCTGTAGCCGAGTTTCTTCAGCTTGTTTTTCTGAACCTGAACAGGAACAAAAATGAGAGCCAGAAGCGCAATAATGCCGGCAAGCACGTACCATACCTGCTTGCGCACTCTGGAAAGACGGAATCTGCGCTTTCTTCTTTTCTTTTTTACGGTAACTGTCTGCGCGCCGCTGTCAGTTCTTCCGGTTTTCCAGGGCAGCTTGATTCTGAGTTTTCTTCTTTTTTTGGCAGCCATAATTTATATTCCCCCAAATTCATTCCAGGGCCATGTCTGAGGATACACAGATTCCACATGGACCGTCTCTTTTGTGACCGGGTGCGGAAATTCGAGCTGATATGCCCAAAGGGCAATCTGTCCGCGTCCGGCATTTCTGTTATAGCGCTGATCATTGACAAGCGGTGTTCCTCTTGAGGCAAACTGCACTCTGATCTGGTGAGGACGTCCTGTTTCAAGATGAATCTCGACAAGGGCATGCTTTTTGTTTCTGGCAATAATTCTGTAAGATAATACAGCTTTCCTGCCGTGTCCGCTGTCAGTGACATGAACTGTATTTGTCCTGCTGTCTTTTTCCAGCCAGTCTGTCAGTACTGCCTCATCACGTTCGGGTATGCCGTCCGTGACAGCCATATAGACCTTTTTCAGTGCATGGGTCCGGATGCTTTCGGACAGCCTTGATGCGGCTTTGGATGTTCTGGCAAATACCATCACACCGCCGACAGGTCTGTCCAGCCTGTGTACAAGACCGAGATATACATTTCCCGGCTTGCCGTACTTTTCCCTGATATAGGCTTTGCACAGATTCAGCAGATCCGGTGAACCGCTTGAATCCTCCTGCACCGGAACATTGACGGGCTTTTCCACACACAGCAGGTGATTGTCTTCGTAAAGAACTTTAATCATTTCTTTCCCATCTTCCGTATATTCCGCAGGGCAGAAGCAGATCCCTGTATTTTACCGGGAGAGCTACATCTCCGGCAGTGATCTTTCCCTCCGGATGTTCAGGGAGAATCATGGTTTTCATCAGATCCTCCAGAACGATGGAGGAGAATCCTGTCGTATAGCTGTTGATCAGGAAGAACAGGGCATGTTCATCCAGAATCTCCATACAGGCAGAGATCAGCCCCGCAATCTCTTTTTCGAATTTCCACATTTCACCGTTGGGTCCTCTTCCGTAGGAAGGGGGATCCATGACGATTCCGTGGTAGGTGTGTCCTCTGCGTTTTTCGCGTTCGACAAACTTCAGAACATCATCAACGATGAAGCGGATGGTATTTCCCTGAAGACCGCAGAGGTCTCTGTTTTCCTTGGCCCACTGGACCATTCCCTTAGCGGCATCCACATGGACAACTTCCGCAGCGCCTGCGGCTGAGCATGCCATGGTGGCTCCGCCGGTATAGGCAAACAGGTTCAGCACACGGATGTTTTCATCTCTGCGGCTGCTGATCAGTCCGCTCATCCAGTCCCAGTTGACGGCCTGCTCGGGAAAAATCCCGGTATGCTTGAATCCTGTGGGTGATACTTTGAATGTCAGCTCACGGTAGCTGATATTCCAGGATTCAGGAAGCTTTCTGCGGTAATCCCAGTAACCGCCTCCTGATTTTGAACGGTGATAGACAGCGTCAGCCTTTTCCCATTCTCCGGAAAAAGAGGAGTCGACAGGCCAGATTGCCTGCGGATCAGGTCTTCTGAGTATGATCCCTTTCCACATTTCAAGTTTTTCGCCGCCTCCTGCATCAAGCAGTGCGTAATCTTCCCATCTGTCTGCAACTCTCAGCATAATCTATCAGTTTCCTTATTTGTTTATTATATCATGATGACGGGAATACAGGAGATGCCGAGGTGATTTCTTAAAAAGTGTTTCATATGATTGATGCGGCGGGAATGATATAATTGAACAGCATAAACAGAAATAACAGATATCGGGGATATTATGATTGATACAAGCATTTTGAATGAAAACCAGAAGGAAGCCGTACTGGATGACTCAAAGTATCTGAGAATCGTTGCCGGTGCGGGTTCCGGAAAGACCAGGGTTCTGACCATGCGCATCTGCCATCTGATCGAGGATGAACAGGTTCCGGCAAGGAAAATCCTGGCAATTACATTTACAAACAAAGCAGCCAATGAAATGAAGGAGCGCATCCGGAATATGCTGCAGGATGAGACAGGACAGCCGTGGATCTCCACGATCCATTCCCTGTGCGTACGTATTCTGCGCGAGGATATCACATGCATGGGATGGCCGCGCAATTTTACTGTTCTTGATGCCGAGGATCAGAAGTCGATTCTCAGGGAGGCATACAAGCAGATGAATCTGGATGCCAAGAGCTATCCTGCCGCTGTGCTTCTGAACTATATTTCCAACAATAAAACCGAGGAAATTACACCGGAAAGGGCAAAGGAACTGGCCGGCGGATATTACGATGATCAGAAAAAAGCTGAGATCTATGCATATTATGTGAAGCGTCAGAGAGAACTTTTCGGACTTGATTTTGACGATCTGATCCTCTGGACGGTGAAGATGTTCAAAAAGTATCCTGAAGTGCTGGACAAATGGCAGAGAAGGTTTTCCTACATCCATGTCGATGAGTTCCAGGACATTGACCGTATTCAGTACACACTGATCAGACAGCTGACAGGCGTATACAACTCGCTTTATGTCGTCGGGGATCCCGACCAGACAATCTATACCTGGAGAGGTGCTGATGTAAATATCATCATGAACTTTGCGAAGGACTTCCCTCCGCAGAAGACGATTACCCTGAATGAAAACTACCGTTCCACGGAAGCGATTCTGAACGGGGCAAACTCCGTGATCCGAAACAACAGGCACAGGCTTGAAAAAGATCTGTTTACAAAAAGACAGGGCTCGGAAAAGATTACGCATTATGCCAGTGCAGGTGATGAATATGAGGCTGCCTGGGTTGCCTCCAAGATCAGGGAGCTTCATGCCGGCGGCAAGAAATATAAGGATATTGCAGTCCTGTACCGCTCCAATTATCTGTCAAGAACGCTTGAAAAAAGCCTGCTGGATGAACAGATTCCGTATATTATCTACGGCGGCATCAGGTTCTATGACAGACAGGAGGTCAAGGATGCGTTATGCTACCTCAGAATGGTGACGACAGGGGATGATCTTGCCCTCGGCAGAATCATCAACCGGCCCAGGCGCGGCATCGGAAACAAAACAACCGATACCCTGAGTGCAAAGGCGCGGGAAGAAGAAACAACCATGTATGAGGTGATGAAGCGTGAAAAGCTGTTTTCCGGAAAGACGCAGAAGACGCTTGACGGCTTTGTGGAAATGGTTGAACGTTGGCGGACAGCTGCGGCAGACGGAAAAACCGAAATGTTCAGGCTGTTTGAGCAGATTATGGATGAATCGGGATACAGGAAGTCCCTGGAGGACAATCAGGAGGACGACAGGATTGAAAACCTGAAGGAACTGATTGACGATGTCAGGGAATTCTCACAGACATATCCAGACAGTACACTGGATGAATATCTGCAGCTGGTGTCACTGTACGGGGATAAGGAAGAAACACTGAACAGCGACTATGTGCAGCTGATGACCGTACATGCCGCAAAAGGTCTGGAGTTTGACACGGTATTTGTGACCGATATGAACGAAGGCATCTTCCCCAACGAGCGTGCCGTAACGGAAAGCAGCCGGGGTATTGAAGAAGAGCGCCGTCTGGCATATGTCGCATTTACCAGAGCCAGAAACAAGCTTTATATTACCGAGGCGGGCGGCTACAGCTATATCCTGCAGGACGTGCGCAGAACTTCCAGATTTATCAGGGAAATCGATCCGGACTATATCGAGCATACCGGTGCGGCTGCGCCGAAAAAGAAGCCTGAATTTACCGGTACGCCTGATCTGTTTGCAAAGCGTTTTAACTTTGACACGCCGGAAGTGAATAAGGAAAAGAAAGCCGAGTACGAAACGGGCGAACACGTGGTGCATGCAAAATTCGGAGAAGGTGTCGTAATCAGCTGCAAAGCCGGATTCGCGGAAATTGCCTTCCCGTATCCGTACGGAGTCAAGAAGATTATGGCAGGACATCCGAGCCTGAAGAAAAAATCGGAACTGGTGAACTGATATGAACGAAGACAAAATTACGCTGATGCGTTCCATGGTGGACCGCCTGAATACAGCGGCGGACGCATATTACAACGGTCAGGGCGAACTGATGACCGACTATGAATGGGACGCTCTGTTTGATCAGCTGAAAAAGCTTGAGGAAGAAACCGGAACTGTTCTTGAAGACAGTCCCACCGTGAATGTTTCCTCCGACAGTATTGCCGGGCAGAAGGAACCGCATGAATTTGCGGCGCTTTCGCTTGCCAAAACAAAAAAGCCGGAGGAACTGGTGAAATGGGCGGACGGAAGACCGATCTGGATTTCGTGGAAGCTTGACGGCCTGACGCTGGTTGTGACATATGACCGCGGAAAACTGACCAGGGTAGTCACCAGGGGAGACGGACACACCGGAACGAATATTACCCATCTGGCTCCGGCGATCCGGGGAATTCCGGATACCGTCAGTGACAGGGGCCATCTGGTGATCAGAGGCGAGGCAGTGATCTCCTACAGCGACTTTGACAGGTTTGTGATGGAATCCGGTGAAGATTATGCCAATCCGAGAAATCTGGCATCCGGTTCACTTACCCTGAAAGATATCGAAGAAGTAAAAAGAAGACAGATTCACTGGCGTCCTTTTACGCTGGTTCATACCGACCGTCAGATCCTGTCCTGGGGAGAGCGCATGCAGTATATGCAGGACATGGGTTTTGATGTTGTGGAAAGGGAACTGATCAGTCAGCCTGATTCCCTGCATGTGAATGCAGCGATCAGTGAATGGACGCAGAAAGTTACTGCGGGTGCCAATCCTTATCCGGTTGACGGTCTGGTCATTACCTATGACGATACCGAATATGCCGCATCCGGATCGGTTACCGGCCATCATGCCACAAGGGCGGGATATGCATTTAAATGGCAGGATGAATCTGCCGAGTCAAAACTTGAATATATTGAATGGTCCTGTGCGGCAAGCACGATTACGCCGGTGGCTGTATTTGAGCCGGTTGAACTGGAGGGAACGACAGTAAAGAGGGCGAGCCTCTGCAATATCTCCGAATGCGAAAGGCTCGGCATGGGTGACAGGGGCACCGTGCTGTCTGTCATCAAGGCCAACAAGATCATTCCGAAGGTTATTCATGTCAGCGTAACCGAGGGAAAGCTTCAGATTCCGGAATTCTGTCCGGTATGCGGCGCCCCGACAAAGATTCATGTATCCGCGGATTCCGGAACGAAAACCCTGCGGTGCACGAATCCGGACTGTACGGCAAAGCAGCTGAAGAAGTATACGAGGTTTGTTTCAAAAGCAGGCATGGATATTGACGGCATTTCCGAGGCAACGCTTTCCAGATTTATTAATGAAGGCTGGATTCACAGCTACGCTGACGTATACAGGCTCGGTGAGCATACGGAACAGATCAGCAGACTGGACGGCTTCGGCGAAAAGAGCGCGGCCAATATCAATGCGTCCATTGAAAAAAGCAGAACGGTATCCGATCAGAAGCTTCTGTTTGCATTATGCATTCCCAGCGTGGGACCTGACGTGGCAAAGAAACTGCTGTCGGCGTATACGCTTGAAGATCTGATCGAAGCTGCGAAGAATGCACAGGATCCGCAGATATTCTCCTCCATCGGCGGAATCGGACCGGAAAAGAGTTCGGCATTTGTGTTCTGGTGCAGGGATGAAAAGAACATTGCGGTTCTGAATGATCTGATGACGCAGATCAATGTGCAGAAGACGGAAAACAGGGAAGTATCGGCCAGACTTGCCGGCATGAGCTTTGTGGTTACCGGAGATGTCCATCATTATA
>JAILGV010000007.1 GCA_024696355.1 Solobacterium sp. | reverse complement strand
TGTGATCCGCGGTCTTCTTACGGCATCACATCTGACAGAAGACTATACCGTTGAATTTGCGGAATGACTGAGAGAGGAAACGGAGCGCTTCCCGGACAGCATCCGGCAAAATCATAAGTAAAGGGACTCCACCATCTGGTGGGGCCACATCAGATGGCGGAGTCCCTTTTCATGTTATTCGATTACTTCACAGTCCCATCCGAACACTTTTGCGATCTGGATGATTTTTGCTTTCTGATTTCCGACGATGATCATCTGATGATGAGACGGAAGTTCCTCCATGACTTTTTCACCATTGCTGTAATGCAGAAGCGTTGCGTTAAGTGAATCGGTATCAGGGAACTGCACGAACTTTTCGATTTCGCCGGGGATAACCGTAATTCTGTCAAAGGAAGGATTGATCTTGGCCAGCACCATTTCGCCGACAGGCAGTTCACAGTCCACCATGGTGGCCTTTTCGTTGACGATTGCCAGAACTTTCGGCATCAGCTTCCATTTACAGCCGCAGAATGCCCGCGGGGCAAATCCCGCATACCCGCAGTGTACACCGAGCGCGTAATTCTCCGGTTTGTCAACATCGGGGAATTTATCGATACGCTCATGATAGATCGCGGCCTGTCCGACCAGGAACGGATAAATATTCGTCATCTGGATCGGAGCTTCAAGAGACCTGTACAGAATATATGTGGACAGCAGTGTCAGGGTATCTCCTTCACAGCACCAGATAATACCGTATTTCTCAAACAGCCTGTTCCAGATGGTGCACGGCGTTGTTTTTGAGTACATCGATTCATTCAGACAGTTTGCACCGATGCCGTCCACACCGCCGAGCTCATCGATCTTTTCACAGATCGCAAGATACAGCTGTCCGATCAGTGTCTTCTGCTCATCGCTTACCCGTTCATCACACGGCAGCTGCCATGAATTGAATTCTTCCAGCGCCGCCTTCGGATCCATCTCGTCAGCTCTTCTGTTCACTTCCTTCCAGCTGCTGTAGATCATGCGGATACCGAATGTTTTTTCCATTGTTTCGGTGCATTCCTTCTCCCACCAGTAGAAGCGCTTGAAGATATATGCCTGCATGCCTTCGCCCGGATCATCCTGGAACATCAGGAACTTCGCACCCTTCAGATGGCTCTTTGCGGCAAGTGCACGGAAGATGACTTTTCCGAGTTCCGTGCTGTACGGCGAGAAAACATTCATGCCTCCTGCACGCAGCCAGCTGATCAGTTCCCAGTCCCACATATCGACTGTTCCGAAACGGGAAGTTATTACAAGGAACGGCCTGTTGTAGGAGCGGAAGACATCCATGTAATGATAACCGGCGCCGATCAGCTGCGGAAACAGAACCGCATCACACTCGGGAACCGGATCGCCGACAGTTACCGTATCCAGAAATTCTGCATTTTCACCGTAGATTTCTCTCAGTCTCTGCAGCTGCTCTTCATATTCACCGGCTTCCCGTTCATTGATTTCCTTAAAGCGCAGCGGCACGACTCTTGCCTTCAGACTTTTTACGATTTCCATATTATCTCCCAATTATCCCTGCAGTTCACGGCACATCTCAGTGAGTATCTGATTGTACCTGACGCAGCGCTTTCTGTATTGTTCGTAGCATTCCGTCTTTGCCGGATCCGGTTCATAGCGCGCCCGGATGCGGACATGTGCCTTCGCATATTCCTGCAGGTCATCGATCATTCCGATGCCCTTTGCCCCGAGCAGGCATCCTCCCCACAGAGCCAGGTCATCCCCCTGCAGTGTTTCCACCGGTATGCCGAGCACGTCGGCATAGATCTGTGCACAGACGGCTGATTCGGCGCCTCCTCCGATCATGCGGATCACGCTGCGGCCGCTGTACTGCGGATACATTGCATTGATGCGCATAATTGCCGTCTTCAGTGAATATGCAAAGTTTTCCACTAATGCCCGGTAGAAATGTGCGGGTGTATGCGACCATGTATGGCCGATAAATGCACCCCGCAGATCTCCGTTAAGCGGCATAACCGTCCCTGCCAGCATTCCCGATGCGAACAGACCGTCACATCCCGGCGGGATGCGTGCGGCTTCTTCGTCAATCCTCAGGAAAGCCTGCGAACGGGATTCTCCTTCATTTCTGTAAAACTGATTCAGGAACCACTCCTGGGTGATGCCGGAGCCCGGCATATAATAGTGGGCATAAAGCGTGCCCGCCGTACTTCCGTTGAGAAGATCAAATCCTCTTTCTTCGGAATCCGGCACATATGTTTCCGTCATACAGCTGACTGCCCCGAAAGAAGATGCCTCAAACAGCATCTCCCCCGGACTGAGATTTCCGGCACCGACGCATCCGGCAATCTTGTCTCCCGCACCGCTTACCAGCGGGATCCCCGCCGGGAAACCGGTTCTTCCGGCAGCCTCTTCGGAAAGATATGCCACAATATCCGAAGATTCCGTGATCCGCGGAAGCAGATTCCTGTCTATCTGCAGTTCACTGCAGAGCTTTTCCGACCAGCAGCGGTTCTTTACATCCGCCAGACCTGTCCATGTGATTAATGATCCGTCAATCACTGCCTCATCAATCGGAAGTGCTCCGAGTCTGCCTGCCACAAATCCGCTGATCATCAGGTATTTTGCAATCCGGCGGGCTTCTTCGGGAAACTCTGTTCTGAACCATTCATATTTCGAGGAAAACAGAGGGCTGTTTGTGCCTGAAATTGTGTAGAAATCATCAGCGTACTGCTTCATCTGCGCCTCTGCATACGGAATATATCTTGTATCCAGCGAGCAGGACCATCCTGTTACGTCATTCCAGTCTCTGTCCACGCCCATGAAGCCTGCCATCTGTCCGGTAAAACCGATCACCGCTACATCAGCCGCCCTGCCTTCCAGCTTCCCGGCAGTATTCTTCATACAGCGGATAACGCCTTCCATCAGATCATCCCCGTGCTGTATAAACATTCCCGGACCGGGCTGTTCGCTTTTCACTTCTTCCTTTGCCGCTGCGAGTCTGTTTCCGTCGGGATCATACACGCCTGCTTTGATGAAACTTGTTCCGAGGTCGATTGCCATCAGTAATTTCTGCTTCATATCATTTCTCCGGAAGTCCCTGCTTCAGGCAGATGGGACGGTGCTCCAGAAGAGAGCGCAGACCCTCGTTTACAAGAACCAGCGCCATCTTTCCGTCATGTCCCGTTACCGGCGGTTCTGTGTCATTCCTGATGCAGTCGATAAACGCCTGATCCTCCGCCCTGTAGGCATCCAGGAACAGCGTACGCCAGGAATCAACGGAATCACTGATGATTCTGCGGTCCTCCGTCACTGCCTCGGCTGTATCGGCGTGCTGACCGCCGATTTTGATGATTCCCTTTGTCCCCAGGATCTCCGTTCTTGCGTCATAGCCGTAGCGCACATACTGCGCGCCGGTGATCATCCCGAGCACTCCGTTTTCAAATTCCATCATTACCGTGCACGTATCGTAATACTCCGGATATTCCTCCGCCTTTTCCCGGGAACGGAAATTGTTTCCCAGAGCATGGATCATTTTCACTTCGCTTCCCGCATACCAGCGGAGTGTATCAAAATCATGGCTGTTCACTTCTCCGATCGGACCGTAGTTTTTCCGGACGTTGTACATCCATTCCTTCGGTTCGCTGGGACCGTAGGTGTTGGACTTGATAAGCGCCGCCTCTCCGATCTGACCGCTCTCCAGCATTTCCTTTCCCCTGCGGAAGCTTCTGTCAAACCTGCGCATAAAACCGAGCTGAAGCTTGACATGGTTCTTTCTGCAGGCCGCAATCATTTCATCACATTCCTCTTCCGTGGAAGCCATAGGCTTTTCACAGAAGATATGTTTGCCGGCTGCGGCAGCCGCAGTCACGACATCCCGGTGAAACTGCGTGGGTGTTACGACGATGACGGCATCGGTCTCCGGATCATTCACGGCATCCTGCCAGCGGGTAAATGTCTTTGTCACTCCGGTCTCATCAGCGGCAGCCGCAAGATTTTCTTCGGAGGCATCACAGAGCGCACTCAGCACCGCTCCGGAAATCCCTCCGGCAAAGTTCCTTGCATGAATCATTCCTGCCCGGCCGCATCCGATCAGACATACACGAATTCTGTCTTTCATACTGCACCCTGTCTTATCTGAAGCCGGCAGCTTTCATTTCTTCCGCAATCCTGACGCCGCTGGAAGTGCCGAGCCTTGAAGCTCCCGCTTCAATCATGGTTCTGGCTGCCTCCCAGGTACGGATGCCGCCGGCAGCCTTTACCTGCACATCCGGACCGCAGTTTTCCTTCATCAGCCGTACATTTTCCGCAGTCGCTCCGGCAGTGCCGAATCCCGTACTTGTCTTGATGAAATCCGGCTTCACGCGGGATGCGATTTTTGCGGCCTCAATGATCTCTTCCTTTGTCAGATAGCATGTTTCGAAGATGACTTTGACGCAGATGCCGGCACGTCTTGCGACTTCCGTCATTACCGTCATTTCATTTTCAATATATGCATAGTCATGTTCCTTCAGCTTTCCGACATTCAGCACATAATCAAATTCCTGTGCACCGTCCTTTACTGCATTCTCCGCTTCCGCCGCTTTGGATGCGACAGTCATCTGGCCGAGCGGAAAACCGACTGCGGCACCGGTCAGCACTTCGCTGCCCTTCAGCATTTCCCTGCAGATTTCCACGGGATAGGTATTGATGGCTACAGATTTAAAACCGTACTGAACAGCTTCATCGCAAAGCTTCCGGAAATCCGCAGTTACTGCGTCGGCATGAAGATTGGTGTGGTCAATCATCTGAGCAACCTGCTTCACTGTATAGTCCATATTATTGTCCTCCGATTCTGTACTTTTATTTACTTTTATTTTGTTTGATTTGATTTCATTCTATTTTGTATTGCGAATTCCGTCAATCACAGGTTTCATTTGCTTTCATTTCGGCTTGTTTTTCTGTTTTTACACTTCTAAAATGGTGCCATGGAAGAAAAATTATTCACAGAACAGCGGCGGGATGAAATCGTCCGGCTGATACAGGAAAAGAAAAGCATCGGTGTACAGGAACTGAGCAGTCTGTTCAGAGTAAGCGGGACAACCATCCGCCAGGATCTCACTGCGCTCGAAAAACAGGGACTGCTGCGCCGGACACACGGCGGTGCCGTCATGCCCAATGACCTGAGGCAGTATATCAGGGAACCGGAAATCAGTGAGCGGACGCACCAGAAGGAAAAAATCCGCATCGCGGAGGAAGCTCTGCGTTTTGTAAATGATTCGGAAACAATCCTGCTTGACAACGGAACGACCATGGCTGCCTTCGCAGCCGCCCTTTCCCAGTCTCTGCACAGCGGACTGACAATCTGTTCCAACGATCTCAACGGCATGCAGATCCTTGAAGCAAAAGAAAACTGCGACCTCAGAATTCTCGGAGGTGCAGTACGGAAAGGATTCCACTATACATACGGTCCCCAGGTTCTCGAAGAGCTCCGTCATTATCATTTCCGCAGACTGTTCCTTTCGACTTCCGCAGTCAGTGCCGACGGACTCTCAACCGCAAACAGTGATCTGGCAGCCGTTAAGCATGCAATGATCGATGCTTCCGAGGAAGTAATCCTTCTGACGGATTCCTCCAAATTCGGAAAGATCGATTTCCGGAAATTCGCTGATATCAGTTCCGTTCATACTGTCATCACAGACACCGGAATCACGGAGGAACACTGCCGGTATATCAGGGAAGCCGGTGTGCGGCTGATTACTGTCTGAACCGTTTCATCATAAAAGAACGAAGCCTGCGGGCTCCGTTTTTTTATGTGCTTTATCTTGTAATAACATCAACCGGAACATTGAAGATCTTTGCGACCTTGAGGATCGTATCAATATGTCTTCCGACTGCCGCAGCCATATGATGTGTCGGTCCTGCCTCGTTCCAT
>JAILGV010000006.1 GCA_024696355.1 Solobacterium sp. | reverse complement strand
GATTTTGCCTTATACTCTATTCCGAACTCTTCCATCGCCCTGATAATCTGCCGCATGGATTCTCCCAGATCACTTAAGGCATATTCAACACGGGGAGGAACCTCGGCATATACAGTCCTTGTAATAATCCCGTCTTCTTCCATAGAACGAAGTGAGTCTGTCAGGACTTTCTGTGATATACCTTCCAGATTTTTCTTCAGTTCATTAAAGCGCCACGGCCTGGCAAGAAGATTACGAAGAATCAGAAGTTTCCATTTACTGCCGATCAGCTGAACAGTGGTAGCGACCGGACATTCAGGCAGTTCATCTTTTGTCTTCATAAGATTTTCTCCTCAATAGTTTCAATAAGAATACAGCATTCAAATTTGAATACAGTCTACCATGCGGGTTCTATTATGTCGATCAGTCACAAAAAAGTAACCGGGTTATAAAAAAGTGCGTAATTATCTGATTTTTCAATAATTTATATACTTCATTTATCGGACAGAACTGTCCGGGAAATGAAAGGAGAATACACATGGCACTTAGTAATCTGAATGCCTGGGCAGCGGAAACCAACGTTTCTGCGGCGTGCGGTGCAGCTTGCGGCGCGGCTGACAAGCCCGCTGAGGCTCCTGCAGCATGCGGTGCGGCTGACAAACCTGCTGAAGCTCCCGCGGCATGCGGCGCGGCTGATGCTCCTGCGGCATGCGGTGCTGCTGACAAACCAGCCGAAGCACCTGCGGCATGCGGCACAGCTGACGGCAGGTAAGCTGTTCCGAAACAGATCCTTCAGATCATTTCTGAAGGGTCTGCAAAGAAAAAAACGGTTAAACCCGGCTATATATACACGGAGGATTTCAACATGAACCCTTATTTTGCCTTTCAGTGGCACATAACAGACGAATGCGACCAGAGATGCAGGCACTGCTATATTTTTTCCGGTGATCCGTGCAGACATCTGGATTCTATGGACTGGAATCAGATTGAGGAAACATTTTATAACTGTATCGACTTCTGCAGGCTGTACAACAGAACACCATATTTTTATCTCACCGGAGGAGATCCCATACTGCATCCTGATTTCTGGCGTCTGCTGGATCTTTTCCATGATCACAGTATCAGATTCACAATTATGGGCAACCCGTTTCACCTCAATGATCATGTGTGCAGGGAAATAAAGTGGTACGGATGTGAAAAATACCAGCTTTCCATAGACGGATTAAGACAGACGCATGACTGGTTCAGAAAACCGGGCTCATTCGACTGCACCATTGAAAAAATCGGCTGCATTAATCGGGCAGGCATCCGTTCTGTTGTCATGACTACAGTGTCAAAAACAAATATCGAAGAAATTCCCGGAATCATCGATGCTGTTGCTGAAGCAGGAGTGAATATATTCTCTTTTTCCAGATATGTTCCGAGCGGCGGAGATCTGGACACATCAATGACACCTGCAGAATACAGGTGTCTGCTGGCAAAATGTGACCGTAAATTCAAGGAATATGAGGCCAAAGGATGCACTACATATTTCAACAGAAAAGATCATCTGTGGACTTTGTACGAATACGAACAGGGAACTTTCACGATTCCTGCGGATGCCCGCAAAGGAATCATTTATGCCGGATGCAACTGCGGAAACTGTCATATTACTATCCTTCCCAACGGTGATATCTATGCATGCCGCAGAGTTGCTGAAAGCAAAGTCGGAAATGTTTCCGAAGACAGGATCGCCGATGTATGGATGACAGAAATGGAAGAATACAGGCAATACGATAAATTCTCAAAATGTTCCTCCTGCAGACTGCTGGCTTTCTGCAGAGGCTGTCCGGCAGTCGCGAAAGGCACAAGCGGAAACTTCTATGCGGAAGACCCGCAGTGCTGGGCAAGTGAAGAAAACGGGCTTATCATAAAGGAGAATAATGATGAACACAATGAGAGCCGTACTGCTTGACAAGGTCACAGGTGCTGAAGACATTGCACTGTCGGAATGCCCGGTCCCCGAGGTGCGTCCGGGATGGGTACTTGTAAGAATAAAAGCCTTCGGTCTGAATCATTCCGAAAAACTTCTCCGCCTTCATGAGATTCAGGCTGATTATATTCAGAAACCTGTCATACCCGGCATTGAATGCGTGGGTGAGATTGCGGACCCTTCCGACAGCGGACTGAAAACCGGACAGAAGGTTGCTGCCCTGATGGGAGGAATGGGCCGTTCTTTTAACGGCAGTTATGCCGAATATGCCCTGCTCCCCCGCAGGATCGTATTCACTGTCGATACTGATCTGCCGTGGGAAACGGCTGCCGCTGTACCTGAGACATGGTTCACGGCATGGGGTTCCTTATTCGAATGTCTGCATCTAGATAAAAAGGATACGCTTCTTATCAGAGGAGCGACCTGCGCTCTGGGCTATGCAGCAATTCAGATTGCAAAAGCTCTTGGAGTGCATGTAACAGCCACCACGCACCGTACGGAAAAACTGCCGCTGCTGTCAGAAGCTGATGAAGCTGTTCTTGATAACGGCATGCTTGCAGGCACTGTGCACGGGGTAACGAAGGCTCTGGACCTGATCGGTCCCCGAAGTCTGAAAGACACGCTGTTCTCCATGGAAAAAGGCGGAATTGTATGTCAGACCGGACTTTTGGGCGGAGTATATACACTAAACGGCTTTGATCCGATCAAAGATATTCCCAACGGTGTATTTCTGACCGGCTTTTTCTCCAACTACCCTTCTCAGAAAGATATGGACGCTGTTTTCAGTTTTCTGAACGAAAAGAAGATTCTTCCCGCTTATGGAAAAGTATTTGATTTTGATCATATCAAAGATGCCGTGTACGCTCAGGATCACGGCACCGTAAACGGAAAAATAATTGTTTCAACAGGAGAATGATTATGTCGAAAGTACTGCTTGTCAACGGAAGTCCGCATATAAGCGGAAATACATCTGAAGCACTGAACATTGTCGAACTGCAGCTTCACAAAGCAGGAATCAGTACGGAATGGTTTCAGATCGGCGGATCCCCGGTCAGAGGCTGTCAGGGATGCAGCAGATGCGTTGAAACGCACCGCTGTGTATATAAAGACGACAGGTGCAATGAACTGATTGAAAAAATGCTTGACGCTGACGGAGTCATTATCGGCTCACCTGTGTATTTTGCCGGCATCAACGGCGCTCTGAGCGCCCTTCTCGACAGAACTTTCTTTGCCGCCTCCAATTACGGACAATTGTTCAGGGGAAAACCGGCAGCCGCTGTTGTTTCTGTCTGGCGTGAAGGAGGCAGCACTGCAGCAGACCGTCTCAACAGATACTTTACCTTTGCGCAGATGCCGATTATAAGCAGTGATTACTGGAATGTTTACATGGGAAAAAACGACAGCTACGGAAAAGCCGTGCTTGAAACACTCGGGAAAAACTTTGCTGATGCTATGAGGATGATATATGAATAAAAGCAACATTATCGAAAGCTATGTACACGCAGATATTACGGATCTTAACGGAGAAGAATGTGTCCGTGTAATCAAACACGAAGACAAACTGAACCAGTATGATGAAAACACTGTTGCTGTCATAGCAGGAACTGACCATTTTCACAATGGTGTCATCACCGTCAAAATGTACAGCCGTCTTCTGCCGGATGCCCCCGATCTTGCCAGGGGATTCATTGGGATCGCATTCAGAATCAACAATTCTGTTTCTGAATTTGAATCGTATTATGTACGCCCCACTAACGGCTTTCGCATGACACAGGATCCGGTCAGGCTGTCCCACGGAACACAGTATTTTGCCTATCCGGGATATACTTTTGAGTATTTCAGAAAAAACGGGATAACCAGATACGACTCCACTGCTGATATTGCCCTTCATGAATGGATCACTCTGAAGGCTGTTATTGAAGATGAAAGGGCTGTATTCTATGTAAATGACATGGAGACTCCGGCACTCATTGTAGA
>JAILGV010000001.1 GCA_024696355.1 Solobacterium sp. | reverse complement strand
AAAAATCGCCGGTGTCAAAGAGATCATCATGGTTACGCCTCCCTCCCGTGACGGAAGCATCAATCCGTATATTCTGGCTGCGGCGCATATCGCCGGCGTTTCAAGAATATTCAGGACGGGCGGAGCCCAGGCAGTGGCGGCGCTGGCATACGGCACGGAATCAGTTCCCTGCGTTGACAAAATCGTAGGTCCGGGAAATGCATACGTGGCGGAAGCGAAAAAGCAGGTGTTCGGAAAGGTGGGCATTGATATGATTGCCGGTCCGTCGGAAGTGCTGGTGATCGCCGACGGTGCATCGGATCCTGCCTATGTGGCGGCTGATCTGCTTTCCCAGGCGGAACATGACAGAATGGCTTCGGCGGTTCTGGTTACGGATTCAAGAAAGCTGGCGGAATGTGTGCAGGAACAGATCGAGATGCAGCTGAAGCAGCTGGAACGTGAGGAGATTGCCCGTGCATCCATTGACAATAACGGCAAAATCCTGATAGTGCGTGATATTCATGAAGCAATTGCCGTTTCCAACCGTCTCGCTCCCGAACATCTGGAAATCTGTGTGGATTCTCCGTTTGACTATCTGCCGGAAATCAAAAATGCGGGATCGGTATTCCTCGGAAGATATACGGCAGAGCCGATGGGTGATTATTTTGCCGGCCCGAATCATACCCTGCCGACCGGCGGGACAGCGAGATTCTATTCTCCGCTTTCCGTGGATGATTTTGTGAAGAAGATGCAGTTCTGCTATTACACAAAGGAAGCTCTGGAAAAGGAATATGAAAGCGTCAGTTACTTTGCGAAGAAGGAAGGACTGACGGCACATGCCAAAGCGGTTGATATCCGCTTCGGGAAGTAGGCATATGATAGCGATCGTAGATTACGGGGTGGGAAACCTCTTTTCACTGCAGTCCTCTCTGAAAGCCATCGGGGAGGAAGCGGCGGTGACTTCGGATCAGGAACTGATCCGTTCCTGTGACAGGATTATTCTTCCCGGCGTCGGGGCATTCGGAGATGCCGTCGGAAAGCTGCGTGAAGCGGGACTGTTTGACTTTATGAAGGAACAGGCCGCATCCGGCAAGCCGGTTCTGGGGATCTGTCTGGGCATGCAGATGCTGCTGGAAAAGTCATATGAGTTCGGAGAGTTTGAAGGTCTCGGGCTGATTGAAGGCAGCATCGAAGCGATTGAACCGAAACTGAAGAAAAAGCTGGATATCCCGCATATGGGATGGAATGCCCTTCATTTTACGGGAAAGCCTTGCCCGCTGTTTAAAGACATCCGGGAAGGGGAATTTGTTTACTTTGTGCATTCCTATGCAGCATTCGGGTGTGAAAAGAATACGGCCGCCTGTGCGGAATATGAGATTCCGCTGACTGCCGCGGTATGGAAGGACAATGTGTACGGAACACAGTTCCATCCCGAAAAAAGCGGTCCCGCAGGACTGAAAATACTGAAGAATTTCTGTACTTTAGAGGAGAGCAGGAATGATACTGTTACCGGCAATTGATCTGTATGAAAAGAAAGGCGTCCGTCTTTTTAAAGGTGATTATGAAAAGATGACGGTCTATACCGAAGATCCGGCTGGCACGGCTGCGGATATTGAAGCAAAGGGAGCGGCCTGGATCCATCTTGTGGATCTTGAAGGCGCCAGAGACGGCACAACGCCGAATTTTGATGTTGTGAGAGAAATCTGCCGTACGACAGGCCTGAAGGCAGAGATCGGCGGCGGCATCAGGAGTATGGAAACAATCGGAAAATATCTCGGCGCAGGCGCAGAGCGGGTGATTCTCGGAACAAAGGCAGTCGAGGATCAGGAATTTCTCAGGGAAGCTCTGAAACGGTACGGGAGTCATATTGCAGTCGGCGTGGATGCCCGCGGCGGAATGGTCGCAACGCACGGCTGGACGAAGACCAGCACCGTGGAGATGATTCCGTTTCTGGAATCGCTGCGGGATCTCGGTGTGCGGACGGCAATCTGCACGGATATTTCAAGAGACGGGGCGATGAGGGGAACAAACCTTGATCTGTACCGCAGGCTCTGTGAAATTGAAGGACTTGATATTATTGCCTCGGGCGGCGTCAGCAGTATCGAAGATATACGGTCACTGAAGCAGATGGGACTTTACGGCGCGATTCTGGGCAGGGCTATGTATACCGGTGCAGTTGATCTTCAGGAGGCGCTGCGCATTGCAAAGGAGTAGAGCATGATTACAAAACGGATTATTCCGTGTCTTGATGTCAGGAACGGCAGAGTTGTAAAAGGTGTGAATTTTGAAGGACTCAGGGATGTCTCTGACCCGGCTGAACTGGCGGCGTATTATTCCGAAGGCGGGGCGGATGAACTGGTGTTCTACGATATTACCGCCTCCAGTGAAGGAAGAAGACTGTTCGCGGATGTTCTCAGGAAAGTTGCCTCAACAATCTTTATACCGCTGACTGTGGGCGGCGGCATTAATTCAACCGATGATTTTGACCGTGTTCTCAAATGCGGCGCAGACAAGGTGTCGGTGAATTCCGGTGCCATCCGCAGGCCTCAGCTGATCAGGGAAGCCGCTGAAAAATACGGAAGCCAGTGCGTCGTTCTGTCGGTTGATGCAAAAAGAGTGGACGGAACATTTCATGTATTTCAGAACGGCGGAAGGATCGATACGGGAATGGATGCCTTGGAGTGGATCAGATACGGCGTGGATCACGGTGCAGGCGAGATTGTTCTGAATTCCATCGATACCGATGGCGTGAAGAAAGGATTCGACCTTGAAATGCTTGAAGCGGTGAACCGCATTGTCAGCGTTCCCGTGATTGCCTCGGGCGGTGCCGGCAGTGCAGAGGACTTTGCCGAACTGTTCCGCAGACTTCCTGATATCAGCGCGGGTCTTGCGGCATCAATCTTCCATTTCGGGGAAGTATCGGTTCATGATCTGAAAATGTATTTGAAAGAGGAAGGGATACCGGTCAGAATATGATCAGCGTTGATGATGTGAAATGGGATGAAAAAGGGCTCTGCCCGTGCATCGTGCAGGATTATGACACGAAGCGTGTGCTGACCCTTGCCTATATGAACAGGGAGAGTCTTGCCGTCTCCCTTGAAAGGGGACTGACATGCTTCTACAGCAGAAGCAGGCAGGAACTGTGGCTGAAAGGTGAGACCAGCGGAAATTATCAGCATATCCGGCGGATGGAGCTGGATTGTGATCACGATGCCGTGCTGGTTCTGGTATCGAAGGACGGTCCCGCATGTCATCTTGGGACAGACAGCTGTTTCGACAGCGGACCGCATATGACTTTTACGGAGGAGGAAAATGGATAACAGGGAGTTTACAGTCGACACGCTCTATGAGCTTCTGGAGGGCAGAAAAAAAGATCTCCCCGAGGGTTCCTATACTACATATCTGTTTCAGAAAGGCCTGGATAAAATTCTGAAAAAGGTAGGAGAGGAATGCACGGAAGTGATTATTGCCGCGAAGGACCGGGACAAAGACGAAACAGTCTATGAGATTGCCGATCTTGCATATCATGTCATGGTTCTGATGGTGGAACAGGGGATTACACCCGATGATATCCGGAATGAACTTGCCTCCAGGCATGTAATTGATCATAAGGTGAAGCAGGAAAAGATGACCGGCGGCGGTCAGTAAACGAAAAAAAGGGCGCAGGATTTCTCCTGCGCTCTGTCATTATTTTTCCCTGTGCTTTCCGGTTAATGCGGCAAAGCGTTTTTTTATGGTTTTCGTAACATACTGGCCGTTGCCGTTTTTAATATTCAGATATACAGCCTCGGCATTTCTGTATGCCTGTACGATCGGATGCCCGAAGGCCATAATCCTGTTTCTGCGTTTTTCGTAGCCTGCATCAGGCATGACGTATTTGGCGTGTTTGAGGGGGAACTCTATTTCATAGCGCTCCATATTGAATACGCGTCTGATTCCCTTCGGCAGATTTTCATAGGATGTTGAATGGGCTGAACCGGGTTCGCAGCCGATGCATGTGATCATATTCTTCTTCGGAATGATCAGCAGCTGATTCTGGGCATAGTTGGCATAGTTCATATAGAATTCGTCGCCGGGAATATGTCCGTCATACTTGCCGTAGCGGGCGACATTTTCAAACTGTCTTTCATGTCCCTTAATTCCGCTGCGGGCGCGCTTTTCGACCAGATCCAGTGCATAGGGATCATCCTTGAATGCGAAATCAAAGAATTCTTCATAGGACCGCTTCCATAATGCATAGCCCCAGATGGAGCCGTATCTGGAGAAGAAGTAGTCGGAGTTTACGTTTTCGGTAATGCCTTCATGATTCATGCCGCAGATCATATAGATGCGCGGATCATCCTTGTATTTTTCCAGCAGCTCTGCACAGTATCTGAAGAAGCTGATGGAGGGAATGATGTCATCCTCAAGCAGGATGCATCTGTCCACATGACTCCAGATGGTTTCGTGGCGCTTCATCATGCAGCCGTACATGCCGAGATTTTTGTCACTGTAAAATTTGATGACATTGCAGTTCCAGTCAATCTCCGTGTCAAACATTTCACGGTGCTTATTGATGATTTCCCATTCTTTTTCGTTTCTTCCGCCGTCGGAGATAACGATCAGCGTGCTGGGACG
Source organism: Solobacterium sp. (assembly GCA_024696355.1). Lineage (GTDB taxonomy): Bacteria > Bacillota_I > Bacilli_A > Erysipelotrichales > Erysipelotrichaceae > Bulleidia. The sequence goes on along the minus strand of JAILGV010000001.1, from coordinate 3,472 downwards.
TGCTTCTTTCAAAACTTCAAACTGCCTGCGCTGCATTTCCGGTCTGACCCAGATGTTTGTCTGCACAGGTACGTCAACTAAATAATCCTTCATAACTGTTCCGTTGTCCTTTTCTGATGACCAGGCACATTATAACACAGCGGCATTTTTATATAACAGTGTTTCACGGGCCCTGACTGTTTTATATCGGATGGCATTGACTTCTAAAGTTAGTTATATTAAACTAACTACAGTCAATTTTTTCTGACAGTACTCAAGGAGTATTACATGAAGTTTCGGAAAGGAGTACTTATGCCGCTGATATTTGCTGAAACGGGAAAAGCGTACACGATTGCCCGTGTCGGAGGGAATGCTGAAACAAAAAAGCATCTTGAGGATATGGGATTTGTGACGGGTGCGGTTGTTACTGTTATTTCATCGCTGAACGGGAATCTGATTGTAAATATCAAAGATTCAAGAGTGGCTCTGGACAGATCTCTGGCAGGAAAAATCACAGTTTAGAAGGGGAGAATATGAAAACTTTAAGAGATGCAGCAATAGGTTCTACAGTTAGTGTAGTCAAACTCCATGGAGAAGGTGCTGTAAAGCGCAGAATCATGGATATGGGAATCACGAAAGGTGTTGAAGTTTATGTGCGCAAGGTTGCCCCGCTCGGAGACCCTGTGGAAGTAACGGTTCGCGGTTATGAACTGTCCATCCGCAAGTATGATGCGGAAATGATCGAAGTCGCATAGTTCATTCGGAAACATTGGAAATCGAGGAGATAATATGGCAGAAATAAAAATTGCACTTGCCGGCAATCCCAACAGCGGCAAGACTACACTGTTTAACGGACTGACCGGATCCAACCAGTTCGTGGGAAACTGGCCGGGCGTTACAGTTGAAAAAAAGGAAGGCAGGCTGAAGGGACATGATGATGTCATCATTCAGGACCTTCCGGGTATCTATTCGCTTTCACCTTATACACTGGAGGAAGTTGTATCCAGAAATTATCTGATGATCGAGCGTCCCGATGCAATTCTGAATATTGTGGACGGCACGAATATTGAGCGTAACCTTTATCTGACAACCCAGCTCACCGAACTGGGAATTCCGGTGGTTGTTGCCGTGAACATGGCGGACCTGATTGCCAAAAACGGCGACAAGCTTGATCTGGACAAGCTTTCAAAGGAAATCGGATGCAGAATAGTGTCCATCTCTGCCCTGAAGGGTGACGGAATTCAGGAAGCTGCCGAAGAAGCAGTGAAAGCGGCGAAGAGCACAAAGACGGTTCCGATGCACAGATTCTCGAAGCCTGTTGAAAAAGCACTGGAAAAGATTACAGGTCTGCTTACAGATGTTCCGGCGGATCAGAAGCGCTTCTATGCGGTCAAGGTATTTGAAAGAGATGACAAAGCTCTTGCCGCCCTGAAGCTCAGTGCCGGCAGCGCTGCGGCTGCTGAAGCAGCGACTGCTGCAGTTGAAAAAGAACTTGATGATGATGCTGAGTCCATTATCACCAATGAGCGTTATGTCTGGATCAGCGATATGCTGTCGGGTATTTACAGAAAGGCCAACAAGGGTGAACTGTCAACATCCGACAAGATTGACCGGATTATGACCAACAGATGGCTTGCACTTCCGATCTTTGCGGTGATTATGTGGTTTGTTTACTACCTGTCCGTAACTACAATCGGAACGATTGCCACCGACTGGACGAATGATGTTCTCTTCGGGGAAATCATTCCGCCTGCAGTTGAAGGCTTCCTTGAAAGCATCAACTGTGCCGGCTGGCTGCAGAGCCTGATTGTTGACGGTATTATCGGCGGTGTGGGCGCAGTTCTGGGTTTTGTACCGCAGATGTTCGTCCTGTTCTTCCTGCTTGCTTTCCTGGAAAGCTGCGGCTATATGGCACGTATTGCCTTCATTATGGACCGTCTGTTCCGTAAATTCGGTCTTTCCGGAAAGTCATTTATTCCGATTCTGATCGGTACCGGCTGCGGTGTTCCTGCTGTTATGGCATCCCGTACGATTGAAAACGACCGTGACCGCAAGATGTCCATCATGACGACAACGTTTATCCCCTGCGGAGCCAAGCTGCCGATCATTGCCATGATCGCAGGCTGCTTCTTCAACAATTCGGCAATTGTATCGGTATCAGCCTTCTTCATCGGCATGGCGGCAATCGTCTGCTCCGGTATTATCCTGAAGAAGACAAAGATGTTTGCCGGTGATCCTGCACCGTTCGTCATGGAACTTCCGGCTTACCATATGCCGACAATCGGTGCCCTGCTGAGATCAATGTGGGAGCGCGGATGGTCCTTTATCAAAAAGGCAGGATCCGTCATTCTCATTTCAACAATCGTAATCTGGTTCCTGATGAACTTCAGCTTCAGCGGCGGATTCCATATGATCGACTTCGGCGATGCAGAGGGTGAAGCTCTTGCCGCACTGCAGGAGTCCTGTGTTCTTGCAAAGATCGGCAGTCTCTTCGCACCGCTGTTCAAACCGCTCGGATTCGGTACATGGCAGATGACGGTTGCGGCTGTTTCCGGCCTTGTTGCCAAGGAAAATGTCGTCGCCACGATCGGACAGGTATTCGGTTATGCCGAAGTCGGTGAAGAGGGAGAGGAGTTCTGGGAACTGCTCGCAGCCAACATCACTCCGCTTGCGGCTTACAGCTATCTGGTATTCAACCTTCTGTGTGCTCCGTGCTTTGCGGCTATCGGTGCAATCAAGCGTGAAATGAACAACGCAAAGTGGACATGGTTTGCGATCGGCTATCAGTGTGCGCTTGCATATGTTGTATCGTTCTGCATTTATCAGCTCGGACGTGCATTTACAGGAAACTTCGGATTCGGTGCCGTGATTGCCTGTGTACTTGTCGCAGGATTTATCTGGCTGCTGTTCCGTCCTTACAGGGAATCACAGAAACTGACTGTAAAAGTCGGTGCATAACAGTATTTCATCTGAATTTACAGAGGCAGGGCATTTACTCTGCCTCTTTCTCTGAAACAACGGAGGGCGGAATGAGTTTATATACAGGAATGACAGCAGCCAGAATCAGGTATCTGACGGCACTTGCAGAGCTTGATCCGGAAGGAAAAGGAGTCCGCTCCATTATGCTTGCTTCGAAGCTGGGTGTGAGCCGGCCGAGTGTTCATACAATGATCACCAGGCTCGAGGGGCTCGGATCTGTGAAAAAAGAATTCTACGGGATCATTTACCTGACGCAGGAGGGGCTGAAAGCAGCCAGATACTATTCCGAATGCTGCAGAAAGCTCGGTGAAAGCATGAAGGATGCTGAAGCTGATGAGATCTTCAGTCTTCTTGCGGCCGGTTCATCCGTGATTTAGCAGACAGGGATTTCCCGGATGATGGGAAATCCTTTGTTTTCAGCTATAATGAGATCAATGGTGATCATATGGCTAAAACACAGGTGAAGAGAATGCCGTACAGGACGTACAGCGGTCCTGTTACATATGCGGATTCA
>JAILGV010000169.1 GCA_024696355.1 Solobacterium sp. | reverse complement strand
TCTGGATCGGCGGCAGAGACTGGCCTTCTGGAGGCTGGGAATACAATCTCGCCAATGATATTCACTCAGCCAATGTTGTATTTAAATCGGATGCGGCATTATGGGAGGTTCCGAGAAATGTTTACCGTATGATGCCGGTATCATTTATGGAGTTATACGACAAGGTGTATCCCTGCGGAAAACTCGGGGAATATCTTACCGAAAATGTCGTCGCTTTCAACAATGCCGCCCCGGAGCGTCCGAAGGAGCACAGAGGACTGGGTGATTCACCGGCGGTCGGCATCATACTGTTCAACGACTGCGGTGAGTGGGAATATCGTCCCGCACCGGTATTTGACGAGAAAATGAATTATGTTCACACCGGAAAATACCGTCCGGTCAAAGTGTACAGGAATATTGACAACCGCTTCATTCCGGAAGATTTCTTCGCTAAAATCAGACAGTGGAGCAGGGACTGATCAGTCCGTGAATCGTTCTGTTTACTGCTTTTTTTCATCATGGCTCTGCGTTCCCCGGGGAACGGGCTCTGTGCAATTCTGCTGTTTTTCTGCCGACTTTCCTGTTAATGACGTCTATTCAATATTATTTATATTAAAAAATAGAAAAATTAAACTATAATATATGTTGTGCTTCATTTGTAAAATGGCACGCACAGGGGAAAAGAAATGGCTAGAGACTATTTTTCGTTTGAGACGATAAGGGGAAAAGAAGGCGAAGTTGTCTGCTATCATGTGACAATGATCGGTACAATTGAAAATGAAGGTGATATCCGTATCCGCAATGACATGGGTGAAAATCAGGATAAAACCAGAGTATTCGGAATTCTGACGCTGAGAGGGGTGGACAGGAAAATCCGTGTTCTCCTGAATGAAACAAACAGCCGGATTCATTATCACACACAGGATGATGAAGGAAACGCGACGGATGCCATCAGTTTTGTCGCCCGTGACTGGAGAGCCGATGAGATCTATGAGTACAGCGCAGGGGACCGCGTGCTGATAGAGGGACGTGCATATCTCAGACACAATACAAAAATCGAAGATGCGAAAGACGAACTGACGGTAACTGTGACGGGACAGTTTCTTCTGGGAAGAAAAAAGAGACCGCAGTCACCTTTCCGCAATTTCCTGCCGCAGGAATAATCATCCAGCATCATCAGAACTGCCGGGTCAGAGCATGACCCTTTTTTATTGGTCTGATGCAGAAGAAAAAAGCTCCCGGAACCCGGGAGCTGCAAGTTTTTTTCAGAAGCGGATCAGCCACAGAACAACGGATATGATCCAGGTAAACAGAAACATTGCCGCATAGACAACCGGCATGGTCTTCATGCCGCCTCTTGCAAAACCGTACCAGTCATTGTTTTCCGTACCGTTGACAAGCAGGTTTGCCAGATACCATATCCCGTACAGGATCATGGGAAGAGTTGCGATGAAGGTTCCTGCAAAAGTGATCTGTGACAGGGGAAGGAAGAAGAGAAAGCAGAATACCGTCAGAAGCGGGGCGGACAGATGCAGATGGAAGTTGGGTCCCTTGAGCATTTCCGCATATCCGTACAGTCTTCCCAGATACACCATGACTGTCATGAATGTCAGTCCGACGGAAACGGCTGCCATAAAGTTCAGATATGACAGCACGGCGGGCAGCTGCGTGCCTGCCGGGGTGACTGAAAGAAAGATGACATCGGCAGCTGTTACAAGCATTGCCAGAAGATTGGAAAGAACGGTGAAGTACTTGAGGCATCTGAGGCCGTGTTCAAGAAGCTTTCCTTTTTCCGTGCCTTTCATGATCCCGTAAATGCCGTACAGGGCACTCAGGGATGCCAGCAGATTCATGATGATTTTCATTTCTCGATTTCCTTTTTGCTTTTCGGATAAGGCAGATCGGGGCGCTTTGCAAAATAGTCGGTTCTGAAGATCAGGGAGCTGACATTGAAGCAGTTTGTAACTTCACGGTCGATTGACCCGACATATTCTTCGTCAGGCTCAAGGTTTTCGTCAAAAGGAACGAACTGTGAGCGGCTGTTGTAGTAAATGCCTTTCTGACTGATCCAGTCTCCGTTGGTGAAGTAGACGATCTTTTCTTTTTTTCCGAAGTAGTCCGTACCCAGGTAAAGCCTCGGATCATAATCCAGGTTATACAGGTTGCATACCGTCGGCAGGATATCAAATGTGCTGTTTACTTCATCCAGCTTCTTTGTGCCGAGTGCGGACGGACAGTAGATGACAAACGGTGTCCTGTCCTCGTTGAGACCGACGGTCCTGTCCACTTCATAAGTGTACATTGCAATGTCGTTCAGCGGTGTATTCAGCGGATGGTGATCCGCGAAGAAGACGATCGCGGTGTCTTCCAGCTTTCCGTTTTCCTCAAGGACCTTGAGCAGGTATGCCATTGCCTTGTCCAGTTCCATCGCCTTGGAGATATAGCGCTTGATATTCAGCTTGTAGTCGGGGTGAACGGCATCGATTTCATTCAGATAGCGGTCACCGAGCGTACTTGATTCATCATAGGGGAAGTGCATGCTGGATGTGACGTACAGGGTGAAGAATTTGTCTTCGCTGATGTACAGGGGAACAGTGAGCTCCATGAGCTCAAGGTCGCTCTGCCAGCCCTTGATGGTATGGAAGTTCAGGTCATCATA
>JAILGV010000090.1 GCA_024696355.1 Solobacterium sp. | reverse complement strand
ACTTCTATTTCAGAAAAACTTCAGTTCTGTTCTCCCAGCTATTTCTCTTCCCGGTTCCGCGAACAGTTCGGGTGCCTGCCTCAGAAATACCGTGAAGAGCACCAGAAGCTCTGAATTATAAAAACGGCATTCCGCTGCCTGTACAAAGGAGGGAAGGCCGTTTTTTCTGTGTCAGTCAATGCCGGGTTTCCGCTGCTGTTTTTCTGTAAAAATAAAGGAATACGGAAAGTGCGGTCAATGCGGCGGTGATATCCGCAGCCGCATGTGCATAAGCAATGCCCCAGAACCCGAAAAGTCCGTGCATGATATAAAGCATAGGAATCAGAAGAGCACCCTGCCGCAGAGCGGACACTATGATTGCGGCACCGGCGTGTTTTGTCGCCTGAAGAAAATTGGAACTCACATAATACAGGCCGAGCGTTACCGCACCTAGCATAAGCCATACAACATACCGCGCACCGATATCCGCGGCTTCCGGAGTCTTGAGAAACAGCCTGATCAGCGGCAGACGCAGAGTCATGCAGATTGCTGTCATGACAACACCCACGGAAGTCGTCAGAAGCATAGTCTTTTTCAGCACCTCGTTCATGCGTTCAAAGTCCCTTGCACCGAAGCTGTAGGAAAGGAGCGGCTGAACTCCCATCGCTATGCCCATCTGCAGCATCGTTACCAGCATGTTGATCCTGCCGGCTGCGGCAGCCGCCGCAAGATAATCCGTACCGTATCCTGCAAGAATCTGATGCGAAAATGTTGAGGCAAGACCGGAAAGTACTGTACTTACTGCATTGGGAACACCGAGCGGAATCACTTCTCTGAGAATGCCGGCATACTGTCCTGCTTTTGAAACTGATACCGACATAACTGATGAGCGGGCCAGGATGTAATGCAGGTAATAGACTGTTCCGGCAATATTGCCGATTACGGTTGCCGCTGCGGCACCGGATACACCCCAGCGGAAAACAAGAATAAACAACGGGTCAAGAATCAGATTGATGACTGTTCCCGTCATATTGCCGATCAGACCTTCTTTTACGGCACCTTCGGCGCGCACCATTGTTCCGCTTGCCGTGCATACCATCATAAACGGAGCACCGATGCTCAGCGCACGCATATACTGCAGAGCCGGCTCCCAGGTGTCCGCACGTGCACCGAGAAACTCCAGCAGGGGACTGCTGAACAGGTTCAGAAGAATGATCATCAGCGTTCCCAGAAGAACGTTTGTCCAGAAACAGACAGAGGCACATCCTTTTGCCCGGTCGGTATTTTTTTCTCCGAAGGAGGAGGCAATAATGATTGAGCCGCCCGCTCCGATCATCGTTGCCAGTGCCATAAGAATCGAAAAGACGGGTGAAATAAGTGAAACACCGGCAATCAGTGATGTGTTTCCGAGCTGTCCGATAAACAGCATGTCTGCCATGTTGTAGAAAATCATGACAAGTATGGTAATCAGTGCCGGAATCGTCATAGTGAAAATAGCTTTCCAGACTGAGCGGCTTTCAAATACTTCGTGTTTCATATAGTTCTTAGCCTCCGTCCGGCAGGACCGCAGCCGCATCATTTTCTGCCGGCTGTATCACGGTTTCCTGCATTTATTGAAAATACTTCCGGCATGACTTCAAATGCCATGCCGGAAGACGGAATCATTTACTTTTTGACTTTCTGCAAGGCATCATTGATTGCCTTGACGGCTTCCGGCGGAACAACATTTGCGCCGGCTTTTTTCAGCAGACTCTCAAATGACATGGCGGCCATCATCTGCTTCAGAGCTTTGTTTTCAGATGCGCCTATGGCAACATCTCCGCGGCTTGCGGTGGCTTTGGCCATGATGCTGCCGACAATCGGCGCTGTGCCGGGATTTGCCATCAGTTCTCCGAATTTGTCTTTGATGGAGAAATATGCGGGATCAATCGTATCCTTGTCGAACCAGTTGACGACTGAACCGGCATCACCGAATACATATTCCGGATTCACTGTGCTGACTTTGCGGATCATCATTTCATCAGCGCAGTCACCTGATACAGCTTTAATCTGATGCCCGCCCGATACGGGAACTTCAAATGTGAATATACGGTTTCCGTTCTTTGTCTCAAGTTCTTCGCCGTCTTTGTACAGGGTTACCGTGCTGCAGTTTGAATATACCTTTATAACGGCAGTATCACCGACGCGGTCAGTGTAACGCTTTCCGCAGAGATGAACGAACGGTGTTCTGTTCCAGGCGGCTTTATAAAGATAGAATGCGTCTTTTTTTGTTTTATGATCGAATTCAACAAGACCTTTCTGGTTCTGGCCGTTCTTTCCGCCTTCATCACGTCCGTCTGCCGCAAAGTCGAACAGATTCCAGACATGTGTTGCCCAGAGATACGGGCGCTCTTCGATGCATCTGAGAATATGCTCGTGATAGACGCACTGGTATTCTTCGGTATAGTCACCCTGTTCCGGTGAAGCGGAATGATACTTTGCATTGGCATCTGCTCCGTATTCGCTGAATCCGATCACCCTGTCGGGATACATTGCATGATATTCGTCAAAGAACTGATCGTTCTGTTCCAGTTCGCCCAGATACCAGCCGAAATAGAGGTTGTAGCTGGCAAGGTCTGCAACGGGGATCAGCGGGGAATCCTTTTCCAGCATGAAGGCATGCGCCATGACTGTCGGTCTTGTGCTGTCCATGCGGTGGCAGAGATCATTGAGTTCACGATGGTCCTGCAGAAGCTCTTCGGTTACCGGACCGCCGGCTGTGATCTCATTGGAAAGACCCCAGCAGACAACGGACGGATGATGATAGCACTGTGTGATGAGTTCTCTCATCTGTGATGCCGCATTGGCTTTTCCGTTTGTCATATGTCTGGAAATATAAGGAATTTCCGCCCAGACAATGATGCCGTTTCTGTCACAGAGATCATAGAATTCCTGCGCGTGCTGATAATGGGCAAGACGGACAGTATTCGCACCGATCTCGCGGATAACCTCCATGTCTTCTTCCTGCTCTGTGACCGTCAGGGCACTGCCGAGACCGATCCGGTCCTGATGGCGGGAGACACCGCGCAGAGGATAGCTTCTTCCGTTCAGGAAGAATCCTTCCTGCGGATCAATCCGGAACTCGCGGCATCCGAAGTCAACGGTTACGGTATCCTGCACTTCACCGCCGCACAGCAGTGAAGCCCTGACCGTATACATATACGGATCATCGATGCCGTCCCAGAGACGTACATCACTGAGTACTGTTTTTGCGCATGCAAAGCCGTCCTTTACTTCTGCGGCAAAGGTTACTGTCTGATTGTTGCCGGTGATTTCAAAGCAGACCTGATCACCGCCGTTCTGCCATGTTTCCGCTGTGATTTCTGCGGTTTTTGCGGCAGAATCCACGACCGGTGTAACTTTGATTCCGTTTGTGCCGTCCTTGATCATCTCAAACGCATACTTCGGCAAAATGATCAGATTGACGTCACGGTAGAGACCGCCGTAGAACGTGAAATCTGCCATCTGGGGATAAACACGATCATTTGCACTGTTGTCAACCCGGATTTCCAGTTCATTGTCTGATGCAAGATAAGGTGTGAGATCAATGCGGAACGTTGAATAGCCGCCCGCATGTGAACCGGCTTTCTGTCCGTTCAGGAGAACTTCGGCACTCATCGCTGCGCCTTTGCATTCCAGCAGAAGGCGTTCGCCTTCCTTCAGTACAGGAGCTGCAAATGATCTGGTGTACACTGCCGTTCCGCGCCAGTAATCATTTCCGCCGTCCTGACCGTCAATGTTATTCCAGGTATGGGGAAGATTTACGACGGTGACTTCGGATTCACCGGTTTTGCAAAATTTCCAGCTGTCATTCAGTGCAATGGTCTGTTTCATATTTACCTCTTTCTATGCGTATATCCGCAAATTCTTTCTTCACTTTATTAATAGCAGATAACGATATTGTTAAACAGCACAATATTATGTTTAATAAGCATAATATTATGCTATCGTTATTTTATGGAATCTATGGAACAGAAATACGTGCCGGATATGCTGATCAGGCTTATGGGCGAGAAGCATATTTCAGCTCAGCACATCACACTGCCGTTTCAGCACATGTCAGATATTCCCGATCACGGACTGCGGGCACTTTTGTACGGGGGTGATACTGCTGTAAAGGGCTCTTTTCCTGATCAGTTTTCAAGTGACGGCCGGTGGGTCTGCTATGCTCTGACAGATTCTTTTCAATGTCACTACTTTATTCTCCCTTTTGTGAACGGCAAAACGTTTCTTCTGATCGGTCCTTATATTTCCGGCATATTATCTGATGCGGCAGTCAGAAATGTCAGGCGGACCAATCAGCTGAGTCCGCAGGAAACTGCCGTATACCGACAGTATATGGCTGTGCTTCCGCGGATTTATGACACTGCGCTGCTGGATGCTGTCTATCGTTCCTTCTGTTCGCTTTATTTCGGTGAAAACGGGTTTGAAATCCGTTCCTGGGAAGCGAAGCCGGTACTGCCGGAAAGACGGCCCCGTACAGCGGAGAAGCCGGCATTCAGGGAAGTGGAAACCCGATATGCGGCTGAGACGGTTATGATGAACGGGATTGCGGAGGGGGATTACGAAAAAGTTCTGGCAGTGCTGGATGATCTGTCAGTTTACGGAATTGAATCGCGGACTCCGAATCTGTTCCGCGACGCCGCAAACTATATGATCATCTTTAATACGATCTGCCGGATTTCGGCTTACCGCGGGGGAGTGCATCCGCAGGAACTTGACAGGCTTTCACGCGAATACTCATTCCGCATCGAGAACGCGTCCGGCTTTGATGAACTGGTAAACATCCGGAATGATATGGTCAGAACCTACTGCCGGCTGGTTTCTTCGGAACGGCCTGTTTCCCGCAGCCTGCAGGTAAGCCGTGCGGCTGCCTATATCGCAGCTCATTTTCATGAGCCGGTAACACTTGCCAAAACCGCTGACGAGCTCGGCATAACAAAAACCTATCTTTCTGCCGTATTCCGCAGAGAGACAGGTCTGACATTTTCCGGATATGTGCGCAGACAGCGTCTGTCAGTCGCCGCGGATCTTCTGAAGACGACAGATATGACGGTTGATGAAATATCTGCTTACTGCGGAATCGCCGATCCGAATTATTTTTCCCGTATGTTCCGGAAAGAATACGGAATATCCGCAACGGATTACCGCAGCAGGAAAAGAAGAAAACCGTAGCGCGGAAGAATGCCGCACAGAGGACTGAAACCGGCAGTAAAGCATTGTTCATCAGGATGGGAGGGCTGTCATGCAAAGTGACAGCTTTTTGTTTTGCGGACTCACCGAAACATAGGAAAACACGGACGGATTCTCCTGCTTTTAAGCAAGTAGCCGTAATCAATTGCTCATTTACAATGGAATCAGATGAGGATAAACCTATGAATGATTATATGAACGGGTCTGCTTTGCAGGGCATCCGGGTCCTTGATCTCGGTCAGATGGTGGCCGCTCCTTTCTGCACTTCGATCATGGCGGATATGGGTGCGGATGTGCTGAAGATTGAAGCCCCGGCAGGGGATATTTCACGGAACTCCATGCCTAAAGTCGACGGTATTTCAACTTATTTTGTGACTTTCAACCGCTCGAAAAGAGGAATAACTCTGAACCTGAAAAGTGACAAGGGGAAAGAGGTGCTGAAAAAGCTGATTAAGGAAGCTGATGTTCTTGTGGAAAACTTCCGTCCCGGAGTAATGAAGCGTCTCGGCTTTGACTATGAATCTGTAAGTGCGGTCAATCCGCGTATTGTTTATGCATCGATCTCAGGCTACGGGCAGAAAGGAAAATATGCGGACCGTGCATGTTTTGACCCGATTGCCCAGGCAATTTCGGGTCTGGAATCCGTAACCGGACCCGCGGACGGCGGACCGATCCGGTGCGGTGCCTCGATAGCGGATATCATGGCCGGTCAGAATGCGCTGATCGGAATTCTGGCTGCCCTGCGTTACCGCGAGATCAGCGGCCGGGGACAGTACATTGACTGTTCACTGGTTGATGCCTGCATTGTTTCGCTTGCCAGCATGAACCAGATCTACAATTCAACAGGGAAAATTCCGACCCGGCGCGGCAACACGTTTGAAGCGACGGCTCCCGGAAACACCTATGAAACAAAAGACGGCATCATTTCCATTTCCGCAGGCCAGACAAGAGAATGGCCGAAATTTGCCAGATGCATCGGTCACCCTGAATGGATTGAGGACGAACGCTTCGTATCCGTGGACCGCCGGGTAATCAACCGGATACTTCTTGACAGCCTGATCGAAGAGGAAACAAGGAAATACACGACAGCGGACCTGATGGATATTCTGCTGGAATACGGTCTGCCCGCTGCACCGATCTACAGCATTAAAGATGTCACGGAAGACGAGCATTTTGCCGGGGAGCGGATGATGTTTGTTGATGTCGAGCATCCGGAACTGGGCAGGGTGAAGATCACCGGCCAGGGGATCAAGATGTCAGAGACAAACCCCTATGTGCGCTCCTGTTCCCCGCTGCTGGGACAGGACAATGCGGATGTCCTGAATGAACTCGGATATACTGCTGAAGAGATTGAAGATATGAAACAGAACGGCGTTGTATGACGCCGTTTTCCGACTCACAAAAACACAGCAAAACAGCCTCGTATTTTCCTATTTCGGTGCGATGAGGAAAGAAAAAGCCTGTGGCTATAATGGCCGCAGGAAGGAGCAGATAATATGACAATACAGATCATGATTTCTTTTATTGTAATCATTTTGATGATTGTGGGCTTTGTTTCCGAAATATGGCCGCTCTGGGTGACGGCCATGCTCGGATGCGTTGCCTTTTTTGTTACAGGGATCATCAGCTCGTCACAGGTATGGTCGGGCTTCTCAAATGACACCGTGTTTATGATAGCCGGCACCATGATTGTGGGTGAGGCTATGTTCCAGACAGGGGCTGCCCAGTTTATCGGCACAAGGATCGTCAAAGCTGTCGGATACAACGAACGGCGCATGATCTTTGTACTCGTGCTGGCTGCCGGTGTTCTGTCTGCATTCACTTCCAATTCCTCGGTTATGGCTATGTTCATCCCGCTGATCCGTTCGGTCGCCGCTTCCAGCGACGGCAGGATCAAGGGAAAGCACGTCGTTATGCCGGTAGGTATCTCAAGCATGGTCGGCGGTGCATGTACAATCGTCGGATCCACTCCGCAGCTTGTTGCGCAGGGCCTGCTCGAACAGTACGGTCTGCGCCAGTTCACCTTCTTTGAACTCGGCTATATCGGCTGGCCGCTCCTGCTGATCCTCGCTCTGTGGTTCTCCACCATATGGTACAAGCCGCTCTGCAAATCGGTTGCCTGGATGCCGGATGAACCTGACTATATCCGCGAGATGAAGCAGAAGGCTGCAGAAAACAAGGATGCGGAACAGAAAGTCAATCCCAGAATGTATGTCTGCATCGGCATCGTAATTGTCATGGTCTGCCTGTTCCTCTCCGGAATCTGGACCTCCGGTACGATTGCAGTGATCTCCGGACTTGCCTGCATCGTTACCGGCTGTATTCAGGCAAAGACAGCATTCCAGAAAATGGGCTGGAATTCTCTTGTTGTTGTAGGCGCCACCCTGGGCGTTGCCAAAGGCCTGAATGAATCCGGCGCAGCTGAATTCATTGCCCGCTCGATCGTAAATGCAATCGGCACCAAAGCTTCAATCTGGGTCATCATGGCTGTCTTCGGATTCATGGTATGCGTCATGTCAAATCTGCTTTCGCACACAGCAACGATTTCCCTGCTGGTACCGATTATGATCCCGCTGGCAGCGGAAATGGGTCTCGACGGCACTCTGTTCATTTATGCGATTGCCCACTTTGTCATGTGCGGTTATGCAACCCCGCTGGGTGTTGCTTCCTATGCGATGACCCTGTCGGAAGGCTATTCGTTCAAGGATTACCAGAAAATCGGCGGTCCGTTCAACATCCTGGCCTACATCATTCTCGTTGTCTTCTGTGTGATGCGCTTCAAATTTGGGTTCTGAGACTCACGCAAAGATACGAAAATCAGCCGCTCGTTTCCTAATTCTTGTCGATGAAAGGCGGGCGCGTAACTTTCTAAAATGATTTTGCAGTGAACGTAATTTTTTAAAAACAATCAAATATAAGGAGGGAACAATGGAGTACGGAATCAAATCGATCGGTGCTTATCTTCCGTATCGGTATCTTCCGCAGACAGCAATCGGAGCCGCCTGGGGAAGCAGAGGCGGCAAAGGTTTTAAGAGTGTCGCAGATGTCGATGAAGACAGCATTACCATGGCAGTCGAAGCGGGCATGGGCTGTTTCCGCTTCTTTGACCGCAAGGATGTCAGTGCTGTCTATTTTGCAACGACAACGGCGCCGTATGCGGAAAAACTGAACAGCGCGCTGATCTCGGTTGCCTGTGACCTGCAGGATGACAAAGTCTTCAGTGCAGATGTCACAAGCAGCACAAGAGCCGGCACCAATGCATTGAAGATGGCAGTATCGACTGTCAGAGCCGAACCGGACGCAAACGTTCTGGTTACGGCTGCCGATGTACGTCTCGGCTATCCCAAATCAGCTCAGGAATCCCGTTTCGGCGACGGCGCGGCTGCAGTGATCGTAGGCGCCGAGGAAAACGGGGATAACCTGATGGCTTCAATCGATTACATGAGCTTCATCAATGAAGAAATCAATGACTACTGGCGTAATTCCGATGAGAAATATACACGCCATGCGGAAGCGCGCTTCTGTGATGAAGCAGGCTATCTCGGCCAGCTGAATCTGATTCTGAAGAAGGTGCTGAAGGAAACCGGGCTGAAAACCGAAGATTTCGCTAAGGCGGTTGTAGTCGGCCAGCAGGCTAAGACACTGCTCAAGTTCTGCACAAAGAACAAAATCACACCGGAGCAGACGGTGTCCACACTGCTCAGTGAAGCAGGTGATACCGGAAGTGCACAGGCATTGCTTGGCATCGTTAATGCCCTGGAAAATGCCGAACCCGGGCAGAAGATTCTGGTGCTCGATTACGGCAACGGTGCCGGTGCAGCCGTACTGACAGTAAAGGAAGGCATAAGAAAGCTGAACGGAGCGAAGCAGATCGAGCGTTATCTCGGAACGCGCGCCCCGCTGGATTCCTATGCACGCTACCTTTCCTGGAGGGGAATTGCACAGGCTGAACCGGGAACCCCGTATAAAGTACAGCCGTCATGGGCTCAGACCTGGCGTGAGCAGCGCATCAATCTGCGTCTGCACGGCAGTGTCTGCAGAAAGTGCGGTTCCGCCCTGTTCCCGATCAACAGGGTATGCGACTGCTGCGGCTCAAAGGACGATTATGATGAATTCTCCGCGCAGGAAGATATCTGCCGTCTCTATACATTCTCAATCGATGAATTTGCCGGCCAGTCTGATGATCCGGTGATCATCCAGGCGGTCGCCGAGACAGCGAACGGAGCACATGTCTATACCCTGATGACGGACTTTGTCCGTGAAGAGGTAAAAACGGATATGGAATGTGAGTTTACTTTCAGACGTTTCAACGAACTCGGAAATTTCCCGAACTATTTCTGGAAGCTTCGCCCGCTGAGAAGGGAGCAGAGATAAAATGACGTATTTTGCGAATAACGATTTCAAGGACTCCGTAGCCATTATCGGAATGGGCTGCACCAAGTTCGGCGAGCGCTGGGATGTCGGCCTGCATGATCTGATTATCGATGCTGCATTTGAAGCCTTTGAAGATGCCGGCATCAAGCCTTCTGACGTACAGGCATGCTACTTTGCCAATACCAACGCTCCGAACAACTGTTCCGGCACGCCGGTTACAGATGCCCTGAAGATCCACGGAATTCCCGTAACCCGCAATGAAAACTGGTGCACCTCCGGACACATTGCGCTGATCAACGCATGTCTGGCGGTCAAGTCCGGCATGTGCGATATCGCGATGGCTATCGGCGCCGAAAAGCTGAAAGACAAGGGATATGCCGGCATGGGTGTCGGCCGCGGCCTCGATCCGGTCCGTGAGGCCAGAAGAGACGCCCCGGGTTCCTTTGCCCTGATCGCCGAGAAATATGCCAAGAAATACGGCTACACCTACGACGAACTGAAGGAGGCACTGGCCAGAATCGATATCAAGAACCACGCAAACGGATCACTTTCCCCGAAGGCGCATTTCCACAACGTAATCACGATGGAACAGGTAATGAAGGCGGCAATGATTGCCTCCCCGCTGGGCCTCTATGACTGCTGCGGAACCTCTGACGGCGCTGCATGTGCAATCATTGTGCGTGCTGATCTTGCCGAAAAATACAGAAGTGATCCGATCTATGTCAAAGGCTTCGGCTGTGCAACAGATATGATCACCCCGCATTACCGCAACCGTGATTTTGACTGGACCAGCTTCGAATCACTGCGCAATTGCGCAAAGATGGCATACGACATGGCCGGCATCACCAATCCCCGTGAACAGCTGGACCTTGCGGAAGTGCATGACTGCTTCTCTATCACGGAGCTGGCAATCTATGAAGATTTCGGCTTCTCCAAACGCGGTGAAGCGGTCAAAGATATCCAGGCCGGCTTCTTTGAGAGGACCGGCGGTCTTCCGGTCAACGTTGACGGCGGTCTGAAGTGTTTCGGCCATCCGGTCGGAGCTTCCGGTATCCGCATGACTTATGAAGTATACAAGCAGCTGCAGCACAAGGTGGACAATCCCGCGCGTCAGCTGGAGGATCCGCATCTCGGACTCTCGCAGACCTTCGGCGGCCCGCCTCAGATCGCAGCCTGCATGATTCTCGGTAATCAGAAAGGATAAAAATATGGCAGGAGCATTGGAAGGAATCCGCGTACTGGACCTCGGAAGAGTGCTGGCAGCACCGTCTGCCGGAGCACTTCTCGGAGACATGGGAGCGGATGTAATCAAGATCGAACAGCCTGTCAAAGGCGATGATTCAAGAAATTTTGCACCGATGAAGAACGGTGTTTCCGGATATTACAAGAATTTCAACCGCAGCAAGCGCGGCATCACTCTGGACCTGAAGAAGGGGAAGGACGTCTTCCTTGATCTGGTGAAGACCGCTGATGTGATTATTGAGAATTTCCGTCCGGGAACGATGGACAAGCTCGGCCTCGGCTTCGAGGAACTGAGAAAAGTCAATCCGGGCATTATCTACGGCAGTATCTCCGGCTTCGGAGCGACCGGTCCGTACAAATACCGTGCCGGCTACGACACCATGTCCCAGGCATGGGCCGGCGTTATGTCAATTACCGGCTGGCCTGATTCCGATCCGGTGCGCTGCGGCGCATCCTTCGGTGATGTTGTCGGCGGACTGAACCTTGTGATCGGCGTGCTGGCGGCTCTGCGCCACCGTGACCGCACAGGTGAAGGTCAGTTCATTGATATTTCCCTGGTTGACGGATGCATCACATGCGAAGCCAGCATGATGCAGGTCTATCTGACCAACGGAACTGTGCCGACGAAAAACGGCAACTGCTATACATCCAGTGCCCCGGGCGGCGGATACCACACAAAGGACGGCTATATGGTCATCAACGGTTCCGCACCGAAGTTCTGGGGAATGCTGTGCAGTGAAATGGGCATGCCGGAGCTGAAGGATGACGAGCGCTTTGCGACAAATCCGCTGCGCGTGGCTCACCGCGCGGAACTGGACAAAATTGTCGAAGCATGGACAACATCCCTCACAACCGCCGAAATAATGGACCGCCTGCTGCCGCTGGGCTTTGCATGCGCTCCGATCTATACACTGGATCAGGTTGTCGCCGATGAGCAGTTCTCGGTATACCGGAACATGTTCCCGGAGATTGATGATCCCGATCACGGCAGGACAAGATTTACGAATTCGGCAATCAAGATGTCCGGAACCATGCCGGAGATCCGCAAGCCGGCACCGCATCTCGGCGAAGACAATGATGATATTTACCGCTCCCTCGGATATTCCGATGAAAAGATCGAACAGCTGAAGGCTGATCTCGTTATCTGAGGTGCCGGTGTGATCAGTTCTTATTACGTAATGGTTGACGGAGTCAAAATCTTCGTCGAAACAAATAACGGTCCGAAGGAAAACGGGACCATGTGCTGCTTTGTCAGTGCCGGAAGAGAATCCCGCCAGTACCACGGTCTGATGGACTACTACGCTGAGAAATTTGAAGTCATCTGCTTCGACATGCCGGGACACGGCAAGTCCTGGCCGCTGCCGGG
Source organism: Solobacterium sp. (assembly GCA_024696355.1). GTDB lineage: Bacteria > Bacillota_I > Bacilli_A > Erysipelotrichales > Erysipelotrichaceae > Bulleidia. Next base: position 22,380 of record JAILGV010000090.1, on the reverse strand, counting down.
CAACAACTGTCTGGACAATTATGTCGATTTCTGCGAGTTCATTATCCGGACATTTGAAGTACTCGGCATTGAGAATCCCATCTGCCTGGGCGCTGCCCTGGGCGGAAATGCATGCTTCTATCTGGCGCAGCATACAAAGGTAAGGGCAATTGTATCGATGACGGGAACGGATTACTCCCCTTTCGTTTCCCAGAATGTCATTGATAATCTCGATCATCCTTACGCTTCTGTTCAGCACACCCATATTGACTTTACCGACAGTCTGATCGGCTCGGCGGTCAGCAGGGAAAATCGTGAATTCATTCTCTGGGGTGTACTGACAGAGTGCGGAAGAACAAAAAAAGCGGATTACGGAGGAGTCTACAACGGCTTCGATGTCCGCAAAGACATGGACAGGGTTACCTGCCCCTGTCTGATTATCCGCGGCGGCGATGACTGGAGCGAGAACCAGGAGATGCATGACGCTGTCATGGCAAGACTGGTCAACTGTCCGTACATTGACTACCGTGTGATACCCGGGATCGCGCATTACCATCCTCAGGAAGCACCTGAGCTGATCGGTGATGTCATCATAGATTTTTTACAGAAATCTCATGCATAAAGTCATAAGGAGGGATAAGGATGACGAATGAAGAGAAACTGGAGAAATTCAAAAAACTGCAGGAACTGATCAACGGTCCTGAAGCCGATGAGTTTCTCAACTACTGGGACGGTCGTTTCTTTACCGGAGACATGACCTTCATCATGGATAAGGTCCCGTTCAACATGTTCTTCTACAAGGGAAAGATCATCGACGTGTTCATCGGTCAGCCGGCCAACGGCTATAATGTTGGAATTTCCGGCGATGAAGCACAGTGGAACGAGTTCTTCCGCCACCGCAACTTCCAGCTGGCGACCTCAATCAAACACTGCGATCGTCCGTTCACGAATTTGGGAAGTGCTTTAGCGAACCGCCAGAACAATGCCGTAATATCCCAGGTTATGCGCGTATTCGCAAAAGCATACTGCGACTGAGAAGGAGAAGATTATGGCAATTACAGGTCAGTACATTAATCTTGATGGAATCAAAGTTTATTACGAGACCAACAACGGCCCGAAGAACCCGCTGGGAACGATTGTCTGTCTGCACACCGCCGGCAGGGACTGCCGTCAGTATCACGGCATTATGGACATCTTCGCAGACAAATACGAAGTTGTTGCCTTCGATATGCCGGCACACGGCAAGTCCTGGCCGCTTCCCGGAAACAAGGCAATCTATGACTACCGTGTCTACGGTCAGTTCTGCTGGAGACTCGTTGAAGCACTGAAAATTGAAAATCCTGTCTTCATCGGCTGCTCCGTCGGCGGCAACATGATGTATCACATTGCCGAGACCTATCCGATCAAGGCAATGGTTGCAATGCAGGCCTCCACTTACATCAAGGCAATGGGTACGGCATACGGTACAACCGTCGACCTGCTGGACAACCCTTATGTTTCCTGCCAGCACTCCCACTGGGATTTCTCAGAAAGCCTGATGGGTCAGAAGTGCCCGCCGGAAGCGCATGACTTTATCATGTGGGGCGTCTGCCAGGAATGCGGCAGAGCCAAAAAGGGCGACCTCTCGATTTACAACAACTTTGACGTTACGGGCGAACTCGACAAGATTACCTGCCCGTGCCTGCTGATCCGCGGTACCGATGACTGGAACGTTCCCGATCATTACTACGAGACAGCAATCAAAGGCCTTGTCAATGCTGAGAAAGTTTACTGGGAGAAGGTGGAAGGATACGGACACTTCATCATCGTTGAAGCTCCGGAAATCGTCTGCCGTCTGATCGATGACTTCCTCGAAGGCAGAATGACAGGGGATGCAAGAGAAAAAGTATGCTGATAAAAGATATTGAGCTGATCCCGATCGCGATACCCCAGACCTATGAAACACACTGGGCAAACGGTCAGATCAAAGTTGCGAAACATACGCTTATCAAGGTGATTGCCGAAGACGGTACCTACGGTATCGGTGAAGCAGTCCCCCGTACAGGAATCTACGGTGAGACACAGGAATCAATTCTGCAGGTCCTCCGTGAAGCGATCATCCCGCGCATCCTCGGCATTGATTCCTTCAATACCGAACTGCTGTGGGAGAGAATGAACGAGACGCCGTTCAACTTTGTCGCAAAAGGAACCGTGGACGTCGCAGTCCACGACCTGAACGGCAAACTGCTCGGCATTCCTGCCGCAAAGCTGATCGGCGGTGTCTACCGTGAGCGTGTTCCGCTCTGCTGGGTCTCCGGCGGTACCTGGTTCCCGCATGACTTCATCATTGATGAGACAAAGCGGATCATCGCTGAAGGCTATAAGGGCATCAAGCTGAAGGCCGGTCATTTCAAGGAAGACGTTGAGCTCGCCAGGGAAATCCGTTCCTTTGCACCGGAGGGCTTCGAGATTTATCTCGACCCGAACCAGCTTTATACACGTGAACAGCTGATGTATGTCGGTGCCAATCTTTCCGGTATCGTAAACGCAATTGAAGAACCTGTACCGGCATGGAACGACACGACCCGCAAGGAGTTTGCCGACCGTTATCCGCTGATTCCGCTGCTGTCGGATGAAAGTACATTCAGCTTCCCTGACACCTACCGTCAGATGCAGCTGGGTGCGATCAAGCGCATTGCCATCAAGATCCCGCGCACCGGATACACGATGTCAAAGAAGATCGTGCATCTGGCTGAGTGCAATCACCTGCAGGCACAGATTTCCACGCAGGCTGAAACAGATCTCGGCTGTGCTGCATGTCTGACTTTCGCAGTCTCCAGCAGGCAGATCACATTGCCGTGCGAGATTGCCTACTACAAAAAAGGTATGTATCCGAAATCCCTGCTGAAAGAGCCGCTCAAGATCGAAGACGGCTATATGGTCTTCCCGAATAAACCGGGAATCGGCGTGGAAGTTGACTGGGATGTCATTGAAGAATACCGCGTAAATAAATAATTAGGAGTATAATATGCCAATTTTAGGAGAATTTTTAGCACCTTATTCCGCAGTAACATGTCTGATCCTGCTGATCGTCACCCTGATTCTGTTCGCTACTGAAGTATTTAAGTCCGGTATTACGGCAGTTGCCTGCGGTATCGTAATGGTTATCTGCGGATTCATCACAACCGCAGAATTCACAAGCGGATTTTCCAACACCGTTACCCTGTTCTGTCTCGGTATTGCAGTCGTAGGTACCGCATTTGCGGAAACAGGCTGCGCCGCATTCCTCGCCAAGAAACTGCTCAGCAAGGTCAACTTCTCTGAAAAGGGCCTGGTGGTTGCTCTGTTTGCGGTCATCGCCTTCATGTCAGCCTTCCTGAACAACACATCCTGTGTCGTTATCGGTATCTACCTGTCCATGGCAATCTGCCAGGCATCCGGCGGCAAGTATAAGATGCGCAACTTCCTGATGCCTATGGGTATTGCCGGTGTCTGCGGCGGCGGTGTTTCCATGATCGGTTCAACAACACAGCTGTCAATCGCTGCGCTTCTGCCTGATCTCGGTTTCGAAATGAAGATGTGGGACCTGGCAAAGCCCGGTCTGATCGTTCCGATTATCTTCATTCTCTGGTACTACTTCTTCGGCTACAACATCATGGCAAAGACATTTGATTTCCCTGAACCTGAAGGAATGGGTGAAGTCAGTTCCGCTGCTCTGAAGGAATTTGATCCGAAGAACATCAAAGGCTGGATTCCTGCTATTATCCTGATCGGCTGTATCGCACTGACGCTCAAGGGCTGGAACATCGCTGTCGTAGGTATGATGGGTATGTGCCTTGTCATTATGTGCGGCTGCATCTCCTTCAAGCGTGCTGTAGAGACAACTGACTGGAACGTATTCTTCCTGATCGCCGGCGGTGTCGGTTTCGCCAACGGTGTCCGCAATGCGGGTACTGCAGAAATGCTGGCGAACGGTGTCGTCCGTATCCTGGGCAATGCCTCTCCCGTTGTTTATTTGATTTTCTTCACCCTCCTGTGTGCGATCATGACAAACATCATGACCAATATCGGAACCGCCCTGGTTATGGCCCCGATCGGCATCGCCGTCGCTCAGGCTGCCGGATTCAGCGCTTATCCTCTCCTGCTCTGCATCATCTGGGGTGCCAACATGCCGTACTCCACACCGGTCGGTGCATCTCCTATTACAATGACCATGATGGCAGGCTACAGGTTCAAAGACTATACGAGGGTTAACATCATACCGAACATCGTAGTTGCGGTCGTACTTGCAGTACTCACACCGATGTTCTGGCCGCTGTAATCATCAATTTATGAACAGAGCTGCTGCACGGACGGATATCAGACGGAAATGCAGCAGCTCCGTTTTCTTTTACGGTAATGAAGATGAACAAGAAAAAAGAATTTGATTTCGGGAAAGTGTCCTACAAGTTCCGGGCAAAGAACGGAACGGTTTTTCTGAACAGCATGGATCAGGTCTATATTGAGCGGAAAGGCTGGTTTGATTATCCGTACCAGTTTTTTACGCGCGGGGAAACGCTTTTTTCCGTGGATGAGATCGGGGAGATCGTCATAAAGGAACCTGATATGGTCAGGGGATATATGGACTTTATCCTGAAGGACGGGCGGAAGGCGCGTGTGTGGCTGACGCATCTGGGATATATGCCGATGGCCAGGAAGATGGAGAAGATGATCACTGCGCGTATGAACCGGTCAGGGAAGAAACGCAATGGATTACGAAAAACTGATCAGAGCCCGAAATGAGGCGCATTCCTTCCGGAACTATCTGGGGATCGTCATTACCGGAATCCGTGAGGGAGAAGCGGAATGTGAGCTGGAGATCAGGCCGGAGCTGGAGAATCAGCTTCATGCCGTTGCCGGAGGATGCCTGTATACGATTGCCGATACCGCAGCCGGTTCCCTATGTGCAGGATACGGAAAAAAAGCGGTGACGGCAGCCGCTGATTTTCACTATCTGAATGCCGGAAGGAACTGCACAAGGATTTATGCCCGGGCAAAACAGATCAAGCGGGGTAAACGGATGTCCGTGGTCGCAACAGAAGTCCGCGACCAGGACGGCACACTGCTCTGCACCGGAACCTTTACTTTCATCGGACTGGATGAAGACATCGATTATCTTGACGGCCCGGCTGACGTTAGAAACGAGGTGGAGGAAAATGAATTATCCGAACATGTTTAAACCGATTACGATCGGCAGTATGACAGTCAAAAACCGCCTGTTCATGTCGCCGATGACAACGAATCTGTGCAATACGGAAAACTGCCTGACCGAGGAGGCAATTGCATATTATGAGGCACGTGCAAAAGGCGGCGCGGGTCTGATCACGCTCGAAGGAGCGATGGTAACCGAAAAGTCACACTACCGCGGTCTGACGAATCTCGGACTCTATGATGACAGACAGATCCCTATGCTGAACAAACTTGCAGATATCATTCACGGATATGACTGCAGGGTTCTGGTGCAGCTTCTGCACGGCGGACCTGCATGTCTGCCGAAAGACAACGGCGGCATGCTCCCGTGGGCAGCGTCACCGATTGCGATCCGCACCGGCTGGCTGTCCGGGATAGTTCCGCAGGAAATGCCGGTTGATGTCATCCGCCGTACAGTCTCTGAATTTGCCGAAGCAGCACAGCGCGCAAAAAAGGCCGGGCTGGACGGCGTGGAAATCCATGCATGCCACCGTCACGGACTGATCGGAACATTCCTTTCCGCGCTTTCAAACAAGCGGGTGGATGCCTACGGCGGAAATGTGGACGGGCGGCTCCGTTTCCTGAAGGAAGTGATTCTGAAGACAAGGGAACTCTGCGGCCCGGACTTTCTGATCTTCGTCAGGCTGTCGCTTGAAGAACTGGAATACGGTGGTCAGTCCCTGCTGGAGGGAATGTACATTGCGCAGCAGGTAGAAAAAGCCGGCGCGGATTTCATACATTTTTCCCGCGGAACAACCGAAACATTCTGGATTACAACTCCGCCTTCGGGCTCTGCCAAGGCGCTGCACAGCGAGACTGCGAAGAAAATGCGTGATGCACTGCATATTCCCTACGGTGTCGTCGGAAGGATATCGGAACCCTGGATCGCGGAGATGGTTCTCGAACAGGGAAGAGCGGATGCGGTTTACCTTGGCCGCGAGCTGCTGGCAGATCCGGAATTTGTAAACAAGGCAAAGGAAGGCCGGACGGAGGACATCCGGTTCTGCATCGGATGCACTGACTGCATCGGCAGGGTCAAGGGACCGGTAACGCACTGTGCGATTAATCCCTCCTGCTCGAGAGAGACCGTCAGGCTGAAGGAAGCGGAAACAAAAAAGAAGATCCTTGTTGTCGGCGGCGGACCGGCAGGCATGCATGCGGCAGCTCTGCTGGCACAGCGGGGACATTCGGTTGTACTGGCCGAAAAGGAAAGAAACCTCGGCGGAAACATGCAGACGGCAGGAATTCCCAACGGCAAGGAGGATTTTCTGCTCGGCGTCAAGTCCCTGATCCGCAGCGTGAAACTGTCCGGGGTGCAGGTCGAATGTAATATAATGATTAATGAAGAATACCTGAACACCCATTCCTTTGATGAAGTTATTCTGGCATCCGGATCAGTTCCAATAAAGCCCTCTTTTCTGAACGGTTTCGGTGTGTCTGCAATTGATGTGCTGAAAGGACGTGCAGTCACAGGCAGAAACATCGTTGTGATCGGAGGAGGATCAGTCGGCTGTGAGACAGCGGATTTCCTGATCCATCCCCGCAATGACTTCAATGTCAGCGGAAAGAAAGTAACCGTTCTCGAATACACAGATAATTTTGCGGCAGATGACAGGTCCTATCAGAGAACACGGCTGATGGAGCGCCTGATCAGCAAAGGCTGCCGGATGATTTCCGGTGCGGAAGTTACCGGCGCTTCGGAGAATACCGTCAGGTACCGTAAGGACGGCAGGGAGTATTTACTTGAAGGCGTCGATACTGTCGTTGTGGCTGTAGGTCTGGAAAGTGACTGCAGTCTGAAGGACGTCCTGGAAAAAAAGCAGATCCCGTACCATGTTATCGGCGATGCAAAGAGTGTGCGCCGGATTACCGACGCAATGATGGATGCCCAGCTTCTGGGTGAAAGTCTTTAGCCGGAGTTGCGGATTGAAACCCCGCCGTGCTACAGGTTCGGAATAAACAGCAGACCCCGCGGACGGTGACTGTCCGTTCTAAGCAAAGGAGCCATGCAGATGAGTGTTACATTGAGAGAATTGCTGAAACTGCCTATATACAAAAAGTATGTTCAGGTGGTGAATGAAGGAAATATCAATAATATCGTACGGTCGCTTACAGTCATGGAAGCCCCGGATTTTCATGTGTCTTCACTCTCCCGGAATGCACTTGTACTGACGACTCTGTCCGCCCATCACGAAAGTATTGATGACATCAACAGGACGGTTGAAGCACTCTGCAGGGCGCGGATTGCCGGCATCATGATCAAGGTCGGACGTTATGTCGATATGATTGAGGAGTCAACGCTGGATATCGCAAAACGGTACGGAATGCCTCTGCTGACGCTTTCACCGAATGTTTATTTTACGGATATCCTGACAGATTCCTTTTACTACATCGCAGATGACCGTGCAGCCCTGATCGAGGAGATCAACAGTCTGAACAACCAGCTGATGAACGCGATTCTCAGGAACCGGTCTGTCCGGGACCTGATGCGCATCATAGACCGCAAGTTCAACAGCCGTTCCTATCTTCTGGATACGCATTTTGAAGTTGTGGATTCCACCTCAAAGAACAGCCGCGAGCTGGAAAGTGTTATCGAAGTGGCAAAGATTCTGGCATCCCACAGGGAAAAAGACAGGAAATACCGCTTCCAGCAGCGTGACGGCATTGTTGTTCATGCATGTGAAAACAGGGATATTGACGAAGGATACTACTGCATCTCCGTCAACGAGGGCGATGAAACGCCGCTTGCTCTTTATATGCAGATGTTTTCCAGAATTCTGTCGATCAAGCTTTTTGAAAACGAGATTGTGGAAAATACAAAGCAGCAGATGACGGCTGCCCTGATTGACGACATTCTGTTTACGACGCATAAGGATGAGTCAGTCATTACCGACCGTCTGAAAATGCTTCATTTTACGCCTCTGGACCGTCATTTCATCATGATTATCAACAAAAGCGGGAAACAGGGAAAAAAGAATGTATTTCACCGGGCGATTGAAAAAGCACTGTCCGTAAAATACAGCTCCTTCTTCGTTTTTCTGATGGAGGACTCTTTTGTGGCGATTGTTTCCGAGAGAGAGTCGGAATCAAGCCGTCATTTCCGTGAAAATGTAAACTGCTGCATGGAGATTCTGGAAAAGACAGAAAGCAATATTCATGCCGCCTGTTCATCGGTCACAGCCGATCTGCGTGACATTCCGAATCATTACACACAGGCGAAGCGGGCAATGCACTTCGGAAGCAATTCCGGGGATCAGGGTGTCTACTTCTATGACGATTACATTGAGATCGGGCTGGTTTATCATGGTCTTGAATCGCATACAGCCGATATCTTCTTCGAAAAGATCATCGATCCGCTGCTGGAATATGACAAACAGTACAGTTCAAAGCTCTGGGCTTCACTTGAGTGCTGCTTTCAGACCCAGAGTCTGGAAGAGGCAAGCAGGAAGATGTTCATTCACATCAGCACTCTGCGGTACCGGATTCAGAAGATAGAACAGCTGACCGGGCTGAACTATATGAAGCGGTCCGACAGGCACAGGCTGTATATGGCATATATCCTGTACCGTGCCGGCTGCAACAGACCGGAAACGGAGGAAGAGGCAGCACCGTGAGTGCCTCATAAGGAGAAAAACATGGAAGCGATAAAGAATATTAAGGAAAGAAGAAGCATCCGCCGTTACATTCCAAAGCCGGTTCCTGCGGATCTGCTGAGGCAGGTCGTTGAAGCAGCCGCATACGCTCCCAGCTGGACGAACAGTCAGACGGTTTCCTATCTGGCGCTGTATGATCCGGAAATACGGAAGCGCGTAGATGAAAAGGTGGCGGAAGTATCGCCGCACAACGGGGAGATTCTGAAAAATGTGCCTCTTCTGGTGCTTCAGCTTTCGGAGAACGGCAAAAGCGGTATCCGCCGTGCCAGCGGCAAACCGATCCGTGAAGGCATGGATCAGCACTGGCAGTCGTTTGATGCCGGACTTTCGGCGGAAGCGTTCTGTCTTGCGGCACATGATTACGGGCTGGGAACACTGATCCTGGGCGGTTATGCAGAGGATATGATCCGGGAAGTACTTGAACTGCCTGAGAATATGAAGATTTCCTGTCTTCTTGCAGTCGGCTATCCGGAAGTTGTTCCGGATGCACCTAAGAGGAAAAGCGCAGAGGAACTGCTGCAGACAGTCTGATAAACAGGCAGGGCGGTTCTGTGCTGCCGGCCGGCATAAAACAAAGAAAAGCAGTCATTCGGCAGTGAACCCTGATGATCATCAGGGGGAGCGGCAGTACGGACTGCTTTTTTGAAATGACGGATGAAATCTGCTTCAGAGGAAATTCTGTCATCAGTCGGATTCTGCCGGGATACTGTTCAAAGCCGGAGATAACAGAGGTTGAAGTATAAATAACACTTTGTAGAATCATATGTGTCAAAGCCTGAATGAGAAAGAGAGGATGCAATATGGCACTGAAAGACTACATTTACAGCAAACCGACAATCGTAACCGGCAGACTGATCATCAGACCGCTCATCGCATCGGACGTGGAGGCGCTCAGGGAATGGATGCCTGATAAATCAATATATGAGTTCTGGGGAAAAGGACCCGGGAAAAGCGAAAAGAATCCGGAACTGTTATTTGAAAAACAGGCAAAACCGACAAAAAGCTTTCATCTCGGCATTGCAGAAAAGACAGCTGATAAGGTGATTGGAGACATCTGGATTTATCTGATTGAACAGGACAGAATGGCAAAGACTGCAGTAAGGTTATCAAAAACTGTTCATGGACGCGGATACGGAACGGAAAGTCTTTCTGCCATGACTAGATTCTGCTTTGAGCATACGGAACTGAAACGTCTGTGGACGGAAGTTGATGTAAGAAATACCGCTTCATGCAGGATGCTGGAAAAATGCGGTTACAAAAGAGAAGGTCTGATCAGACAGGGCAGAATGGTAAATACATGGTGCGACTATTATATCTACGGGATTCTTGATTCGGATTCAGAAGGGAAAGACTGAAAAAGCAGCTTTCCGGGGAATCACGGAATGAATGAAAAACAGGATGCATTCACGGGAATGTATCCTGTTTTCAATATGCGGCTGATCAGGCAAAGATACTGCAGATCATTGTGTATACGCCTAGCAGCGCAACAACGATGTTGAATGCCAGATAGATGAATGCAAAGAGCAGCTGTTTTGACCAGAGGCTTTCTCTGAGTTTTTCATCCTTGCATCCGGTGACTGCCATAGCACCGCCCTGAGAGAACGGGCTCATTCCGGTTGCGCCGGAACCGGCGAATACGGCAGCTGTCAGAGTAACGACGGAGATTCCTGTAGCTGCGGAGATTGCCGGGAACATCGGGATGAACAGCGGGAAGATTACTGCCGGACCGGTTGTGATAAAGCTTAACAGACCGGCAAGCAGGATTACCATCGGTACGATCATGAACTTCGGCATGTTGGAGCCGAGCCAGCTGCCCATCATGTCGGCAATACCGGTTTCAACTGCCAGTGAGATCAGTGTGGACATGCCGCAGACCATGATGATTGTTCCCCAGGGAATGCGGTTTTTGATTACAACACGTGTATCTGCGAGGTTCAGTGCGGAAGCAGCTACGATTCCGATTGCAGAAAGAACCTTGATGTCAAACTTGGAAGTGAACCACTTTGTGGCGGGATTCGGAACAAACATATTCATGAAGACCGGCACGATGACCAGAATCATCATGGCAGCGATCAGCCAGAGAGTCTGTTTCTGCTTTTCCGTGAACGGTTCCGGCTTCTTTACATCAACACTCTTCGGATCGAAGCTGCGGTTGAGGAACAGGAAGCAGATGATGACAAACAGTGTCGGGATAACCATCAGGCAGACGCCGTATGCCCATACGGAAGCGTTGGCAAGTTCTTCACCGATGAATGTTTCGGCAATTCCCTTGAAGAGAATACCGGAACTTGTCCATGCCTGAATACCTCCGGCAAGTGAGCCGAGCGACAAGGCAAGAATGGCGAGAACCGGATTGAATCCGAGCTCCGTAACCAGATCGAATACGATCGGCGACATGATTACCGGAGCAGCACCGGCACCTGCGCCGATTGCCGCAACAGCGAAAGTAATGAAATACAGAATCAGCGGGAGCAGTTTCAGATGATTTCTGGACATGTAGACAAGCCTGTCGGCAATGCCCTTGATTGCACCGTTTTCAGCTGCATAGCCGTAGAAGAAGGTGACAATCATCATCATGAACAGGAGTGATGTCGGCCAGTAATTGACAACCTGGGCAATTGACTTGCCCATAGCTGTTGTGCCGATCAGAAATGCAAATACGATACCGGCAATGCCGACGTTGGATTTTGTTTTTGTGCCGATGACTACAGCTGCGATAATTGCAGCGAGAAATACAAAGAGACCTGTTGTTGCACTCATGGTTATGACCTCTTACTTGTTTTCTTCCGGCTTGACGCGGGGCGGAATCTTGACGGACATTGCCATGGAGCCGCCGTCAACCTTGATGTATGTGCCGTCGATATAGCTTGCCTCATCAGACAGCAGGAAGCATACCGCATTGGCGATTTCCATCGGGTCTGCGATTCTGTTTACCATTTTCAGTCTCGGCTGATTTGTGATTTAGTCTCCGCCGATCTTGTTTGCATTCATGCCTGTCGGTGTCTGCATCGGACCCGGGCATACTGCGTTGCAGCGGATATTGTCATCTGCATACTGCATTGCGATAGATGCTGTCAGCTGCAGAACGCCTGCTTTGGCGGCAGCGTAGCTTGCTCCGAATGCCGGGAAATATGCCGCGAGTGAGGAAACATTGACGATTGCGCCTTTGCCTGCCTTGATCATTTCAGGAATGACATATTTGCAGTCGAGATATACGGACTTGAGATTGAGATTCATGCTGAGATCCCAGATTTCCTCCGGTGTATCGCAGACACGCATGCCTTTGCGGCTTTCGATTGCCATTCCGCAGTTGTTGACAAGGAAGTCAATCTGACCGAAGTGACTGACAACTTTCTGAACCATTTCTTCTACAGAAGCTGCGTTTGTTACGTCCGCATATACTGCAAAGCCTTCTCCGCCTTCTTCTTTCAGAATGGCAACTGTTTCTTCAGCGCCTTCCATCTTGATATCAGCAACGGCGATCTTCGCGCCTTCTTTTGCAAGGCGTCTGCAGATTGCCCGTCCCAGACCGCTTCCGCCGCCTGTAACGATGGCTGTTTTTCCGTTAAACTTACCCATGTTTTTTCTCCTTTGTTTTATCTGGTTAAATTATTAACAAACTGATATGCTTAAACAAGATTGCCGGCATATACGGACTTTCCGTGGTCCCAGACGGATTTCCGCCGGCCTGAATGAACAAAAAAACGGCCTGAACAGACAGGACGCGGAAAGAATTTGAGATAGGATATTTGTGTTATGAACATAGCCGTATGTGACGATGACAAGATTGTGCTGCAGCAGATGGAGCAGTATCTGAATACAATCAGCGGGGAACTGGGGGCGGATTTTTCTGTTTTCTATTTTTCGAGCGGCGAGGAAGTGCTTGACTCTCTGCCTGCTTCAACCGATGTCCTGTTTCTGGATATCCAGATGGGCGGCATGAACGGAATGGAAACAGCCCGCCGGCTCCGTGAGCGTTTTGAAAATCTCTATCTTATATTTATTACCGGTAATATTGAATTCGCCCTGGAGGGATACAGCGTGCATGCTTTTTCGTTCCTGCCCAAACCGGTTAATTATCATTCCCTGATGAAGATCATGAAGGAGATCGTTTCCAGAAGGAAGGCAGTGAATGAGCCGGCAATCACCCTGACAGCCGGTGCAGTCACGGATGTCATCCGGTGCAGTTCGATTCTTTATATCGAAGTTCTGCATCATGATATTTTTGTTGTCTCCAAGCAGGGCAGAAAACAATACAGGCTTTCCCTGTCGGAAGTGGAAAGGAAACTGGAAGGCATGCATTTTTTCCGTTGCCACAAAAGTTATCTGATTAATCTTGCCCAGATAGCATCTGCTTCCTCAACCGAAATAATAATGTCAAACAATGACCGTGTTCCTGTTTCCAAATACCGTGCCCGCGAGTTCCTGGACGCTTTTGCGGCATATGCGGGAGATATGATCGGATGAGCGGCTTTACTCTGTTCAGGCGGGTATTCAATCTGCTGCGGGACATTCTGTTTCTGTATATTTTCCTGAGCAAGTCCGGTGAAAAGAAGGAAAACAGGAAGATGCAGATACCGGCTGCCGCGGCTATTTTTGCGATGCTTGCAATGTATACAGCTGAGGACGGGGGTATTTTTGCCAATCCGTGGATCCGCTTCGGTTACAGATGTATCTGTTCATACTGCTTTATACGCTTCGCCCGTACTACGGAAAGACGGACGGCGTTCTATATTTCTCTTCTCGGGGATATCAGCGTCGTACTGGCGCATAATGTATTTCTGACTCCGCTGACCAGACCGTTTGTGCTTGGGAATGCAGTGCTGACAGGGAATACGGCTGCAGATATGATCATTTCATTTCTGCTTACGAACTGTTTTACTGCTTTGTTTTACTGGATGGTATACCGGCTTCTGCCGGTGGATGAGATTCACGAAGTCAATCTTCCGAGAATCACGTTTGCTGTACTGACATCTGCGGCCTGCATCTATCTGAATGATCAGCTTCGCATGGTTACGGATGCCAATATCGGGGTAATTGCCAGTTTCAGCATTTTTTCGGTGATACTTGAGTTCTCGCTCATGGCCTGTATCATCTTCATGGAACAGCTCCAGCACAACTACCGCATCCGAATGCAGGAAACAGCACGCAGGCTGGCAGCGCAGGCACTTCTGGATACGGTACGCGGACAGGAGAAGAGCAATGAAAAAGTCAGACAGCTGCGGCATGACATGCGCAACCATCTGAACTCTGTCAGCTATCTGATTGAAACAGGAAAAAATGATCAGGCACAGAAGTATATCGGTGATCTGATCGGTGAGTACACGGCACCTGCCGTGCAGGTGAAGACAGGAATTGAACTGCTTGACGGCATTCTCGGAATAAAGCTGAGGGATGCGGCTTCAAAGCACATTCCCGTAGAAATTGATGCGGACTGCACAAAGATAAGCTATGTGGATGATATTGATCTCTGTACTATATTTTCCAATGCTTTCGACAATGCTCTTGAGGCAGTCAGCGCACAGCTGCCGGAAGAGGAACGCTTTATCCGTCTGAAAACCGAAGAACGCGGCGGCATGCTGGTGATTGTTCTGCGCAACACCTATCACGGCACTCTTGAATGGAACGGAAAGAATCTTCCCGAAACCGGAAAAAAGGACCGGGAAAGTCACGGGATCGGCCTCGGCAGCATTCGTGAAACCGCAGCCAGATACAACGGCGGCTTTCACGTTTCCGCCGACAATGAGAATCATATTTTCCGCACGGTTATATCACTGCCGGCTGGCTGGCAGACAATCTGAGGCAGGCAATCTTTTCAGACAGGATTTTAAGCATCTTTCAAGGTTCCCGCAGAAAAACAGAAACCCTGCCGCAGGACATTTATTTGATGTCGATCCAGATGCCGGTGTCCCGCATGACGGAATCAGGCACGGCCTTGTAGAACCGCTGCGCTTCATCATTGGATGCGGTCAGTCCGATCAGCGTATCAACATTCATTTCCTTCAGAGCAGCACGGAGAGCTGAAAGGAGTTTCTGTGCTGCACCCTGATGACGGCATTGCTTCACCACACAGATCCAGTCCAGATAAGCTTTGACGGAACCGTCAAAATGGGAGGGAATCAGGGATGCGTCAATCCGGCCGATCACACGGTTGTGCTGATATGCAAGAAATGAAAGAGAATTCGAAAACCGGCTGTCACGGAAGCTTTCCGTGACGCTTTTGATATACTGCTCATCAATTTGCCAGCCCCATTCCTCTTCTTCGCGGATTGCCTGTTCAAATGCCAGGACGTCGGGGATTTCCTGTTCCGTAAAAGGCCTGACTGTAATTCTGTTTTTCTCTGTTTCCGCCTGCATCATATCGCACCACTGATCCCATTTGATCCGGTACTCCTCTTCCGGAATGATTCGCTGCAGAAGATCTGTGCAGGAGGTGATTCCCTGCTCACGGCAGGCTTTTACGCATGCCCGGTACATATCCCAGTCCAGTTCATCTTCATCCCATACCAGAGGGAAAGCCGAAAGTCCAGCCCTGAGGGCAGCGGCGGCACGGGTATGCCCGTCTGTCATGACAGGTCTTCCGTCAAGCAGTTTCACGGGGATCGGTTCAAAGCCGGAAAGGTCTGCGGGGTTCAGCCGGTTTTCAACAGCCTCCAGTTTTTTCTGTGAAATATAAAACTGCGACGGCTGCAGATCGCTGAGTTTCAGTTCATTGATTTCCATGGAAGAATCCTCCGCCTATATTGTACTTCCCGGAAAGAGTAATTTTGAATGCAGATGACTGCACCGGCCTGGCAGTAAGAACGTCAAAAACAACAGAAATCCGGATGAATGCACATGAACCGTCCTGTAACAGGCCGGTTTTTCATGTCAGGATATCGTCACTCATTATCAGCGGGGAAATATGCTAATATTTATCTGTACGGAGATATATTATGGCGACATTACAATCACTGTTTGAGAAAGATAAGCAATCATTTTTGAATACATTAAAGTCACAGCCTGATACAGCTTCCATGATTAAAGCGGCAGACTCCGCGCTCAGCAGAATTCTGTTTACATACAATGAACAGGAGGAAAGCGAGCGGGTCAAAGCTGCGGCGTACAGTATTCTTTCAACGGTAAGAACCTCACTGAATCTGATTGACAGCTTCGGAGAGACGAAGGTATACAGCAGGGAATTCCCGAAGCAGGAGAAGTCCGGCGGACAGAGCCCGCTGTTCTTCGGCCTGCTTGCGGCAGGAGTCATCTGCACGGCAGGCGCGGTGCTGTTTCTGCTGGCTGCCGTACGGAATATTGGCGAAATGATGAATCTGACCGTTTTTCTCGGTCTGCTGGCAGCCGGGGCGGTATGCCTGTTTTTCAGCGGCCTGAATTTCTGCAGGCAGGGGAAAAAATCATCGGATATCCGGACGGAGACAATTGCGGACCCGGATAAAATATGCCGGCATATGCTCGGAATTCTTCTGACGGCGGACCATCTGCTGTCTGATGTCAGAACAGAGGAAATGATCGATGCCAGACATGAACTGGAAAAAGACAAAGACGGCATGAATCAGAAGGAGCTGTCGCTCCTGGCACAGCTGCTGGAGGACGCATATACAGATAAAAACAGTGACCTGGCCATGGAGACGATTTCACATATCAAATATTACCTGCATAACCGCAGAATCGAAACCGTGGACTATTCCAGGGAGGACAGTGCCTGGTTTGATATCCTTCCGGGTGAAGGCGGTACGCTGAGACCTGCCCTGGTCATGGACAATGCACTGCTGAAGAAAGGACTGGCAGCGGGAGGCAGATTATGAATAAATATTACGGGTTTGACCTCGGTGATGCGGAAAGCGCCGTTACCAGACTGAACAGACATGAACAGATCGTTCCCGAAGTTCTCAGCATCCGTGAGATGAAGAGTTTTATTACGGCTTATGCCCTTCTGAAAAACGGGGATCTTCTGATCGGCGAGGGAGCCTGCTACGATCCTGATGCGGCTGTCAGGAAGATCCGCTTCAAAAGCAGATTTCTCTATGATTCGGCTGCCGCAAAAGATATCAGGAGCTTCGCTGCCGGCGTGCTGGGAGAGCTGTATCTGAACGGTGATCTGATCAAGGGAGACGACTGCAGTTTCTATGTCGGCTGTCCGGCCGGATGGGACAAGGCGGCCAGGGAGGAATACCGTGAAATCTTTGAGAGGACCGGATATCCTCCGACAAAGATCATATCGGAATCACGTGCCGCGCTTGTTTCGGCGTGTCAGTCGAAGCATCTGCAGGTGGGATATGACATTCTTTCAAAGCCTGTGCTTGTTGTAGATATCGGTTCCTCCACCACAGACTTTGCCTATATTATGGGCGGCAGGGAAGTGGAACTGAAAACAGGCGGAGAAGTATATCTGGGCGGCGGCATAATGGACGAGATCCTGCTGGAGGAATCCGTCAGTGCATCATCCGATCCGAAGAAAATCAGAAAGATCTTCAGTGAAAGTGA
Source organism: Solobacterium sp. (assembly GCA_024696355.1). Classification (GTDB taxonomy): domain Bacteria; phylum Bacillota_I; class Bacilli_A; order Erysipelotrichales; family Erysipelotrichaceae; genus Bulleidia. The sequence continues at coordinate 5,053 of JAILGV010000090.1, read as the reverse complement.
AGCATGGAAGAGCTACTGTGAATTTGCCTGCAGGAAACTGAAGGAGAAATACTTCTCTGATGAAGAATACTGGAAGAAGAATGACTGCCAGCAGACAATTACAATCCGTTATACAAGGCTTCCGGTCAGACTGACGCTGCGTCTGGATGAATATACTGCGGACAAGCTGCTGAACAAAGGAGTTGAGCGTCTCGGCGGGAAATCATTTAAAGAGGTCTTTATGGAGAGCCTTTATCAGGCAAAGGAAGGAATCACGGAAAAACAGCCGGAACTGATCTTCCTGACGGGCGGTGTATCCAAGATGCCGGCAGTGAAGAAGTGGTGCCGGGAAGTATTTGAAGATGCCGTGATTATCAGCGGAAGTGAACCGGAATTCTCGGTTGCCAGAGGTCTGGCATACTGCGGGAAAATCGATGATGAGCTGAAGGAATTCAAGGAAGAGATTGAACGCCTGAAGGAGAGCAGCACCGTGGAGAAGATTGTCGGGGACAACATTCTTTCACTGTACAGAAATGCGGTGGACACATTCGTTGATCCGATTCTTGAGAATGTTGCGCTTCCTGTAATAGAACAGTGGAGAAACGGCACGATTGAAAGACTGGATATGATTGACGGCATTATGCAGAAAGAGATTGATGCATATCTGCATACGGAAGAGGCCAGAAAGATGCTGATGAAGCCGGTCGCATCCTGGCTGAAAACAATTTCCTATGCGCTGGAAGAGCACACAATGCCGATCTGTGTCAGACATAATGTGCCTTATTCGGCACTGAGTCTGAATTCCTATCTGACCATGTCGGATATTGATTTCAGGGTTGATACAAAGGATCTCTTTGCTGTTAATGAAATTACATGGATGATCGATACGATTGTATCTGTTGTCATCGGACTGCTCTGCGGCGGAAGCGGCATAGCACTGATTTACAACGGTCTGCCGGGCATCTTTGCCGGAGCCGTGATATCCCTGCTGGTTCTTGCCCTCGGAAAGGACAAGATGCAGGAAGCCATCCTGGCTGCCAGAATTCCCGGACCGGTCAGAAAGCTGGTTCCGAAGTCATATTTTGAAGTGCGCATGAACAGGATTTCACAGGAAGTCCGTGACAGTCTCTATGCCAACCTTGAAACGGAAAAGAATGATGAGATTGCGGAACGTATTGTACGTGAGATCTCCGAGCAGATCGAAACATGCCTGACAAAAATGGCTGAGGTTGTGGAGATTCCGCTCGGCGACAGAAATATTTATCAGTAACCCATCCGGACGCAGGCCGCGGCTGTCAGCTGCGGCTGCGGAAACTAAAGTTGAATATAAAGCTCAGCGTTTCTGCATGCGGCTTTCCCCGGCGGGTTATTGGCAGAGGTATGACGTATCAGAGCGCTTTTTTGGAGGAAACTATGAACAGAAATGCGATTGACATGACAGACGGGACGCCGCTGAAGCTGCTTACGGTTTTTACAGTTCCGGCACTGGCGGGAAACCTTCTGAATCAGGTGTATTCAATTACCGACAGTATTATTGTGGGGCGCGTGCTGGGACAGACTTCCCTGGCGGCGATCGGCGTCTGCATGCCTGTTGTCCTGCTTACGTCAACGATGGTCATCGGCGTCAATATCGGCGTGGGCATTATCATGAGCCAGAGCTTCGGCAGACATGATCTGAAAACCATGCGTCATGTTCTCGCCAACAGCATGTATCTGGCGTTTGCCATCAGTCTGATCACTGCAGTCGTCGGCTATCCGCTGACCGTTCCGATCCTGAAAGTGATGGGAACACCGGCGGGACCGATGAAGGAAGCGGCGGAATACATGCATATTATGTTTGTGACGACAATTTTCCCGATGCTGTATTACTTATTTAATAATGCATTCCGGGGAATGGGTGACAGTATGACGGCGCTCTACTGCCTGATTGTCTCGGTCGGGGCAAATGTCATTCTGGATATTCTGTTTGTCGCAAAGCTCGGACTCGGCGTGGCCGGTTCAGCCTGGGCAACGGCACTGTCACAGTTCCTGTCCGTGATTTTTGCAGTGACGATGCTGAATCTGCGTTATAAGGAAATGCGGCTGGCAAAGGAAGACTTCCGCTTTGACAGAGGTCTGATTGCCAGAATCACTTCGATTGCCGTACCTGTTGCGGTGCAGTCGGGCTTCAACAATCTGGGCAATATTATTGTTCAGAGCTGCATCAACGGATTCGGGGAGGCTGTCATGGCGGCTTATACCGCTGCCAGCCGTATCGGTACGCTGGCACTGATGCCGGTTGAAAACGTCGGAAATTCTCTTTCGGTATATGCCGGACAGAATTTCGGTGCGGGAAAGAAGGAGAGAATTCCCATGGGTGTCAGAGCGGCATGGATCATGGACTTTGCTGTTTCTGCAGTTCTTGCGGCAGTGCTTCTGCTTTCCGGCAATAAGCTTGTTTCACTATTCCTGCAGAATCCGGCACCGGAAATACTGAGCACGGCATCAAGATATCTGCTGATTGCGGCAGTTCCGGGCATCTTCAACGGAATTATGTGCATTTACCAGCAGACACTGAGAGGAATTGACAAAACGAACGCATCCGTGGCAGGCGGCTTCATGCAGCTGGGGACAAAGGTGATTACTGCCGTTATCGGTGCCTATGTCCTGAAGAATCTGGATATTGTCTGGCTGGCGTGGCCGCTGAGCTTTATTGCCGGAACAATTTATCCTCTGACAGTTTATAAAAAATGGGAAAAGACTGCTGACCGGTCAGAATCAGAAATATAAAAGAATCCGGAATTCCGGATTCAGCCGAGGAAAGGATCGAGGTATGTGTCCACGATCTTTTTTCTTTTTACCTTCGGATGGCGCAGAAGCCTGCCCCGTGCCATAACCATCTGCACGCTGCGCAGCGTCTTCAGATCATCCAGCGGGTTGTCCTTTGTGACGATCAGATCGGCGCTTTTGCCTGCTTCGATACTGCCTGTCAGATTTCCGATGCCGGCGAGCTGTGCATTTCTCAGAGTTGCCGTATGCAATGCAAAGCGGTTTGAAACACCGACATATTTCGTGAAGTAAACAAGCTCACGCCAGAAATCGTACTGGGTGACCCAGGGACATCCTACATCATTTCCCAGTGCGACAGGGATCCCGTTCTTCAGTGCGGCTTTTGCGCATGCAATGCATCCTTCAAATACAACATTGCCGTTATACTGCTCGACTTCGGAGGCGTTGGAAACGGAACGGTCAAACAATGCATACGGCAGTGCGGGTGACAGTGTCGACGTCAGGAAAGCACCGCGTTTCTGAAACAGGCGGATCGTCTCTTCATCCGGCATGGCACCGTGTTCGATGGAATCAACACCGTTTTCCAGAGCAGTTCTGACGCCTTCGCTGCTTTCCACGTGTGCAGCTGTAATATAACCGAGACTGTGTGCGTAGTCACAGACTGCTTTTATCATCTTCGGATCCATCTTCATTTCACCGGGGGCGCCCTTTGTCTTTGCGTCCATGACACCGCCGGTGATCATGAGTTTGACCAGATCGGCGTTCTTTTCCTTCAGATGGTCAACATGGGCAAGCGCTTCTTTTTCGGAGAATGCCGTTATGGCGACAGAGCCGGCCATGTGTCCGTGCGGAACGGAAATGCCTTCATTGGCTGCCAGGATCCTCGGACCGCTGTACTTTCCGGCAGCGATCTCATCCCTGACTCTGGTATCAAGATCCCTGAGCCCGCCGACCGTGCGGATGGTGGTCACGCCGCTGTTCAGCTCGATCTGCGCATAGCTTTTCACCAGGTAATATGCGGCAAGGGCACTGACGGGATTGCTGAAGATCAGCCTGACGAGCTTCGTGTTGTCTCTCTGTTTCTTCTGTGGTTTTCCGTTTCCGGCAAGATGGACATGCATATTGATCAGTCCGGGCATAATATACTGTCCCTGCAGGTCGATAACTTCATAATCGGTGACGGAAGCATCTTTTTCTGCGATTTTTTCGATCTTGCCGTCTCTGACAAAAATGACACGGCCGCTGAGCGGCTCCATTTCTTCCGTGCCGTCCAGAATGATTCCGTTAATCAGTGCGTAATTCATTATTTTCCTTTCCCATCCGGCAGACAGGGCGGATGTCTGTTTCTTCCAGTATACAACTGCACCGGCGAATCTTTATAATGAAGGCAGGACTGAAGGAGAAAATGATCATGAAAATTCCTGAAAAGCATCAGAGATGGGTGCCGTATGAAGATACACTTCCGCAGAGCGGCGGAGAAGGGGTTGTCCGCCGTATTCTTGCCTACAACGGGGAACTTATGACGGTGGAAAATACGTTTGAAAAAGGTTCCGTCGGCAAATCACATTCCCATCCGCATACACAGATCACCTACATTATTTCCGGGAAATTTGAATTCACGATCGACGGGGAAACAAGAATTGTGACAGCCGGGGATACGCTGCTGAAAGAAGACGGCGTTGTGCACGGGTGCGTCTGTCTGGAGGCGGGAAAACTGCTTGATATTTTCAATCCCATGCGGGAAGATTTTCTGAAGTGAGCGGTTCTTTCTGACAGCATGACGCTGTCGGTATGATTGATTTTAACAGTGGTATAACAGGGAGAAGATTCATGGCAGATAAAGTGTCACTGGTGTTTACAGGGGATATCGGTTTCGATAAATATATGGACGGAAAATGGAACGATGAAGATCTGATTTCAGATGAAGTTCTTGATTTTCTGCACAGCGGTGATCATGTGATTGCCAATGTGGAGGGTGCACTTGTCCGTCAGCAGAAGCAGGAAGGTCTGCAGGGAGTACAGCAGCTTGTGCATGCAATGGATCCTGATGCAGTGAAGGTGCTCCGGAAAATGCATGCAGACATATGGAATCTGTGCAACAACCATATTCTCGATGCCGGGGATGAAGGCGTGCGCAGGACACTGGAGGAAGCAGAAAAATTCGGCGCCGAGACAATCGGTGTCGGAATGAATCTGGAGCAGGCAAAGAAAGTTCTTTATCTTCCGGATGCGGGAGGTATCGGGATTTTCAGTGTCGGTTTCCGCACCGGCTGCAAGCCTGCCGGAGAGAACAAGGCGGGATGCC
>JAILGV010000073.1 GCA_024696355.1 Solobacterium sp. | reverse complement strand
CCTGACTTTTCCGTCAGTTTTTTCCTTTTTTGAATTGACGTTTTTGTTGCTTAATTCCTGTTCAGTTTTCAAAGATCACGCGCTGGCTCTTCACCCGCGCAATTCAGTAGCTTACTCCTTTTTCTGCCCTGTGTCAACAGGGTTTTTTCGGATTCCGCTCCCGCACCCGCCTCTTCTGAGTGAGTGCTCATCTAATCTACTACTTCTTCTCCCTTCAGTCAACATTTATTTTTACTTTTTTTCAAAAACTTTTCCCGTAAAAAAACAGGCATCTTTTATGCCTGTCCGCTGCTCTCCCTGAACAGATCTATTATCCATTCCGTATTCACCACCGGGAAGCTTCTGTTGTCGACTTCGTATCTTTCGATATCCTGCATCATTTCCTCCTCCACCATATTAACCGGAATCAGAAATGCCATTCCGCGGTCACCGGTTCTGACATTGATCTTCATCACCTGGTTTTCCGTGCGCTGATATTCAATTGAGGTTATATCTTCCGGATTTCCTTTCTTGTTGTCCACAAATTCAATAAAGCAGTCATATTTCGCCAGTTCCACAAGTCTGTCATCAAGTTCATCTTCAAAGATCTGGATCTTTTCCGGCAGTTCCTTCAGCGCCGGCACTCTGCGGAATCTGTATCCCTGCAGGTGGAGGGGATCGCTGATGCTGCGGACGGATGCCGGCACTTCCCTGTCGCTGATCCACAGCACAAATTTATGCTTTCTGTCCAGATATACAAACGGGTACTGGATCATGTACTCCTTTTTGCAGTGCGGGCAGCTTACACGAAAAAGATCTCCCGATACGCATCTGTCCCGGAGATCTTCCTCTTCCGCATTGATGCTCTGATATGTTTCCACTTCAAACTCTCTGCCGCAGTACGGGCAGCTGTACATTGCTGTTACGGGTTCTTTCATTCTCCACTCCTAATTACGGAAACCGTGATTCTGGCTGAAACCGAATCCTTTTGCATTCCCCTGACGGATCAGATTATCCAGGGACTGTTCATCTTTCGCTGACAGTTCCCCGGAAAACACGACCAGGAGCCGGCAGCCGCTGCCCGCCTTATAGGGAAGTGTCCTCATCAGATCCCCTTTCCGGTAATTTTTCAGAGGTGTATCTTCTATGAGAATTCCTTCGAGGAACGGGCCGTTAAAATTCCGTATGCGCATATCATACTCCCGAATCCCCTTCATTGTCATGATTCCCGCCTTTACAATATCGGGATAATAAACATTTCTCAGTTCATCGATCCTGCTTTCCGCACGTGTTTCCAGCAGTTTATGATCTGTCAGTTCCTCGTAGCGGCGGATCCATTTTTCATTTTTTTCCCTGGCCGCCCTGCACGGACTGCATTTTTTCGCGGTCAGATTTCCGACCTGCTCCGGTGCGTATGTTCCGAGCATTGCAGGGTTTTCAAGCCCTTTCGTGCAGCTGTCCCAGTCTTCACCTACAGCAAGCACATTAAAACTCAGAATACCGTTTTTCCCGATATAACCTGAGCATAAAACAAAACAGTCATGTTCGGAGATACAGATATTCGCTTTCAGCAATTCTGTGAGTGCGTCCGCTTCCAGTACAACATATCTATGATAATATTCACGGAAGCTGAGTTCCGATAACATCATATATTCAATTTGAGTTTAACAACTTTTCAGGCGCACTTCTATACCCTATTTCTGAAAAGACGGCGAAACATAATCATTTTATAAAATGAATGAAAAAATGACCGGCATTTTTCATGCCGGTCTTTCATACATCCGTCAATACCCGAAATCAGTCTCTGCGGCTGTTTCTTCCGAGGATTCTCAGAACATACAGGAATATATTGATGAAGTCCAGATAGAGCTGGAATGCACCGTATACCGCAAGATTCTGTCCGATCTGTCCGTATCCTCCGCTTGTACCGTAATAGTACTGCTTGATTCTCTGCATATCCCATGCTGTTATGCCGAGGAACAGAATAATTCCGATATAGCTGAACAGCAGGCTGCTGCGGAGTGCGGGAATAAATATCGAAACGACTGATGTGATGACAAGCGCAATCAGTCCGCCCATAAGCAGTCCGGAGAATTTTGACAGGTCTGTATTTGTCGTATGACCGATCACGGCGCAGCTGAAGAACAGAACTGCACAGAAGCCGAAGCTTGCGAACACCGTACCTGCACTGTAGGCATAAAGCAGCACGGAGAATGTCAGACCCGTAAGAGCCGCATAAGCATACAGCAGGGTTGTGGCTGTAGATGTTTTCATGGATGTCAGTTTCGCAGACAATGCAATGCATACGCCGAACTGTGCCGCAATCAGCACAAAATAAAGCACTGTTCCAAGACCGCTTGCAAGAAGTCCGATGACAAGGTTGGTTGCATATCCGAGATAGGCAACCAGAGCGGTAATAGTTAAAGCTATGCCCATCTTTGTAAATACACCTGTAATGTATGCACGAAGACCGTCAGCTTCACTGACATAAACTTCCGAACGATTAAATTCACTCATTTCAAGTTACCTTCCTTTCCTTCGTTTCAGTCCTTCCGGACTAATAAACATACTATACTTTCCGCAGTAAAATGCAATAATCCTGCAATATTTGCCGCCGCTTTCACATATTTCTGCGTATTACAGAACAATCAGGTAAAACAGCAGAAGCGCAATCAGAACAACCGCAATGATCAGTCCCACGGGAACTGACGGACTGCTTTTTGTCACGGTTTCGGCCGGCAGTACGCGCTGCGGCAGCTCCTGCTTTTCTTCAAGCCTGCATCCGCACCATCCGCAGAATGCCGCACCTTCTTCAATCGGCTGACCGCATTCCGGACAGACCCCCGTCACTGCTTCCCCGCTGCCGGCCAGCCAGTCCCGGATTGTATCAAGTGCGTTTACGCCGTGATTCTCATACTGCAGCAGTCTGGATGTTCCGTCCTTCATATTCACCTTCATCCAGATTTTTCTGCGGTCATCATGATCCCCGTGCTTTTCCACAGAGGCAATATTGTCTCTGCGCATCGGCACCATCTGATTCTGCATCTTGTAGAACAGCCAGTCCTCACTGAGCGAGAAAGCCGCCGAGCCGTCAAGCTTCCTGAAATTCTGATTGTCGAACTCCTGCACGGAACCGCCCTGCTTCTTCAGTTTTCCGCTGAATGTCAGGGAGGCGATCAGACCGATGACCACGCCGCCTAAAATGCACGCAGCCAGGATCACCGTTGCTGCAATCGCAAAATAACGGCCTACCCTGTATGTCTGAAGAGCCGAGGCCGAGGCCATGACCAGGGCAGCCAGAATACCTCCGGCCACCATTCCTCTCAGTTCATGAATATGTCTGATGTACTGTCTGATTTTCGCGGAATTTGATTTCATACTTTCTCTCTCCATTCCCTGATTTCGTCAGTGATTCTGCGCCGTTCATTTTCATCGGTCACATCGAACCAGTGAACCGGCATCTGATGATTCAGCCATGTGTACTGCCGCTTTGCATAATGCCTGCTGTTTTTCTTTATTTCTTCCCTGACCTGGTCAAGATCAGCTTCTTTATTAAAATATGCCCGGAATTCACGGTAGCCGATTCCCTGCATGCCCGGATCATCGAATGTACAGCCGCTGTCAATCAGTCCCTCCACTTCCCTGACAAGACCCTGTTCAAACATTCCGTCCACGCGCCGGGATATTCTTTCGTAAAGAATTTTCCTGTCCATCGTGCACCCGGCAATAAATACATCATAAATCATTTCATGCTTCTGCTGTTTCTCGATATCACTCTGCCGCATGCCGGATCTTTTCAGGATGGTCAGGCTGCGCATGACTCTTCTGCGGTTGTGCGGGTGTATCTTTTCCGCCTGCACAGGATCCTGCTGCTTCAGAAGCTCGTACAGACTTTCGTCATCCATCGCCTCAAACGCCGGATCCGCGGGAACCCTGCTCTCTTCCGAGCGGAAGGAATAATCATACAGGCAGCTTTTCAGATACAGTCCCGTCCCGCCTGCGATGATGCTGAACGGCTTCTGTTCAATCAGTTCCCTGGCCATTTTCTGGAAATCTGCGGCACTGTACGGTTCACGGGGATCACGGATGTCTATCAGATGGTGCACAACACCCTGTTTTTCCTCCTCCGTCACCTTTCCGGAACCGATGTCCAGGCCGCGGTATACCTGAACGGAATCCCCGGAAATAATATCACAGCCGAACAGTTTTGCCATTTCAACGGAAAATGCCGTTTTTCCGGATGCGGTGGGTCCGGCAATTACAAGCACTTTATTCATCTGCCGAACTCTCTTTCAATATCCTTCTCTTCAATTATCACATATACGGAGCGTCCGTCCGGTGCATATGTGCTGTTTTCGCACTGTGACAGCTGCAGAATCACTTCCCGCATTTCCTCAATGCTGAGCGGCTTTGCCTTCATTCTGCGCTTCTTTACCGCAAGAGCGGCAATCTGTTTTTTCTGAAGCTGTTCAAAGCTTCCGGATTCGTCGTTCCGGAAGTGCTCCGTGATATCCGTAATGAACTCCGATTCACTGATGTCATCCATCCATGCCGGAACTTCGCTGACACGAAGCGTGTCCCTGCCGAACACTTCAAATACGATATGCAGCGGCCTGACCGCTTCATTCAGCTCATCAGCCCTCTGCACCAGATCATTTCCCGTCTGAACCGTAACCGGAACAAGCAGCGGCTTCATGACCGGATCGTCATTCAAAGTTCTGACAATCTGTTCATACCTGACCCTCTGCATGGCCAGTCCGGCATCCACGACCGCCAGTCCTTTCCTGCAGGAGCACAGGATATATTTCTCATGAAACTGTCCGATGACTTCCATCGAAGGGAATTCTGCGGATTTCCGGACTGTTTTTCTTTCCTTTTCGGCAGGCACTGCCGGCTTCTGCTCTGTTTCCTTCTGATATACGGGAGGTTCTTCCTTTACGGCAGCCGCTGCGGTTATTTCTGATGCCGGCTTTGCTTCCTCTGCAAACGGCATTTCCAGAGATGATTCCGTATCAAGCCTGATCCTGCTGTACATTGCCGCGGATGAAGGCGTACGCACTTTTCTGGCTTCCGCAGAGGATTTCAGCGCCTCCTCCACCTGATCGCGGATCAGATATTCGAGCTGGTTCTCTTTGGACAGTCTGACTTCCCATTTTGAAGGATGCACGTTCACATCCAGCAGATGGGGGTCCATGGAAATATTCAGAACACAGAGCGGACATCTGCCTTTGACAATATAGTTCTCATAGCCGTCCTGTACGGCTTTATACAGTCTGAACGTGCGCACCATGCGTCCGTTCAGATAGATATGCATGAAATTTTTTGAAGCACGCGTGACGTGGGGCCTGACCAGATATCCGTCAACGGTATAGTCGTAATCCGAAAAACTGACCTTCACGGCATTTTCCGCAGGTTCTCTTCCCCAGCACTGATATATGACCTCAAGCAGATCACCGGAGCCGTTTGTCCTGAATGCTTCACGGCCGTCCGAAACAAATGAAAAGGCGATTTCCGGGTGGCTCAGGGCAAATTTCTGCACGATGTCCTGAATCAGAGAGTTTTCATATGATCCGCTGCGCAGATGCTTCAGACGGGCAGGCGTTCTGTAAAACAGTCCTTCCACCGTAATCTGCGTGCCCTGGCTGCACGGATATGAAGCGGCAGATACGATTTTTCCGTATTCTATCTTTACCCTGGTTGATTCATTTCCGTCACTCGTACTGAGGGTCAGCTTCGATACACTTGCAATCGAAGGCAGGGCTTCTCCGCGGAAGCCGAGCGTCCGGATATCCCAGAGATCGTTCTGTCCGGATATTTTTGATGTGGCATGCCGTTTGAATGCATTGACGGCATCGCTGCTGTCCATGCCGCATCCGTTGTCAGATACCGTGACACGCGAAATGCCCCCTTCTTCAGCCGATACGGTGATTCTCGTGGAACCGGCATCAATCGCATTTTCCACAAGTTCCTTCACAACACCCATCGGTCTTTCCACAACCTCTCCGGCTGCGATCATATTCGCTGTCTGTGCATCAAGCTGATGAATTCTTCCCATGAAGACAATTATATCATGTCGGCAGTCAAACGCCTGATTCTGCCTGTTATAATTATGATATGAAGCTGAAAAATGAACACCGCAGAGAGGAAATCATAAACAGATCCCGTTTTATTGCCTGTGCATGCCCGGTGAAAAACGAAGAAAACGCCAGAGCATATATCGATCAGATCCGTGCCGAATTTCCCGACGCAACGCATGTCTGCACTGCATATGTTACCGGTCCGGGTTCCATGATCCGCCGCTCCAGCGACAACAAGGAGCCTTCCGGAACCGCCGGAGTTCCCATGCTTGAGGCAATCCTGGCAAGCGGCATTACCGATGTATGCGTCTGTGTGGTGCGCTACTTCGGCGGAATCAAGCTCGGCGCCGGCGGTCTGATCCGCGCCTACAGCGGAAGTGTCAGCGCCTGTCTTGCCGAGGCGGCAAAAACAAAAGAAGTCCCGATGGATATATGGGCGGTCACCTACCCGTACAGCCTTTCGGGATCTGTTGAAAGCTGGCTCAGAAGAAACACGGTAATCGAAGATATTTCCTACGGTGAACAGGTTACCTGCATCTTTGAAAGCACGCTTGATATCGAAAATATTATCCGTGATCTGTCACGGGGAAGCGTTCAGGCAGAACTGCTGGAACATACATTCCGCGAAGTCGATGTCTGATTACTTCTTTACAAACATCAGGTCAAGATCCACAGGCGTATCTATACCGTCCACCTGACCCTTTTCGGTATACTGCCATATCTCAAACTGATATGACGCATCGGGAACCGACTCGGTATAATGAGCCATCCAGAATGTGCAGATATCCTGCAGTTCCGCCATATGAATTGTCTGAAGCCAGTAATCCGAGCCGTATACCATCGGTTCGTAGCCGGCTTTTTTTATACGCCGTGCAAATGCCCCGGCAATCGCAGTTTTTTCATCAGAGGTAAGTGATGCGATTCTGTCGTGATCAGTGACAGTTTCCATATCAAATACTACCGGCAGCTCAACCCGGTATCCGCTGATCAGTCCGAGAACATACTCCGCTTCCTCTTCCGCCTCCGCTTCATTTACCGCCTGCGAGAAAAAATATACGCCCTTTTCTATGCCCGCAAGAGCCGCGTCATTCATATTTGTACGGAAAGCCGTATCCTCATGCAGTTCACCGGATTCATAGCCCCGGTATCCTGCCCGGATCACAGCAAAATCAATGCCGGCGGCTTTTACCTTCTGCCAGTCAATGTTTCCCTGGTTGAATGACACGTCTATGCCTGTCTGCCAGGTATATGTGCCGTCATCATACGTCAGGAAACCGCTGCCGTCTCTGGAAAGATATGACCAGTCGTACTGATTGCGGTATACCGTTATGACTTCCTCCTGCTGCACTTCGGGAGCTTTTCCCGGGAAAATCATACGGACCAGCCGTACCGCTGTCATCAGAAACAGAAACGGAACCGCTGCCGCAATCAGAAGCCGGGATAATTTCACTTTTCTCTTTTTTCTGCGGGATGCCATATACGGATTTTAGCATGAAACCGTCTTAATGTTCCTTTAAGTATGCGCGTGTGATTTTTTTGACTCTCTGCAGTCTTCCGTCGAAAGCTTTATACGAAATGCCGAGTTTCCTGCTGCTGGCCTCATAAGTTCCGCCGTTTTTCCACGCCTCCATGATTTCCCTGTCCTTTTCCTTCATACTGATCAGAAGCGCCTCCAGGTTTTCCCTGGCAAGGTTGAAGCGGTACACATATTCCGGATCCATCATTCCCTGCTGTGCGGAAGCGGGATGATACAGATCTGCATTCTCGGCGATCATATCATCTTCCCCGAGTGCCGGATATCTCTGCATATTCCGGTAGATTGTGTTCATTCTCCATGCTCTGCGCGAGGCAATCGTGGTCAGATACTGCTTGAAGCTGCAGTTTCTGTCATTCCGGTATGTGTTTGCCGCATGAAGAATCATCAGATCCATTTCCTGTCTGAAATCATCTTTATTGCAGTCAAAGAACGGGCCCCTGCCGGTCACGGATATCACGATCTTCATCAGCAGCGGGCGGTACTGCCCGATCAGCAGCCGCAGTGCATCGGGATCCTGCTTTTCATACATATACAGAAGTTCATACGGATTCAAATACTTCTTTTCACTCATAAAAAAACCCCTTTCTTACAAGGGGAATCGCTGACTGCTGATCTCATACATCAGTATCCCTGCGGACACCGACGCATTCAGTGATGAAATCCTGCCTTTCATCGGAAGAGAGACAACATAATCACATTCCTGCCTGAGCAGGCGTGAAATTCCTTTTCCTTCATTTCCGATAATCAGCACTGCATTGAAATCATACTTCAGACTTCTGTAATCCTGGCCGTCCATATCTGCACCGATAATCCAGTAGCCGTCTTTTTTCAGCTGCTGGGCGGTCCTTGTCAGATTGGTCACAGCTGCGCACCTGACAGTATCAATGGCTCCTGCAGACACCTTGGCAACGGTCGGTGTGAGACCTGCATTGTGCGTTTTCTTGAAGATCACGCCGTCAGCCTGCACAGCATCCGCAGTTCTCAGCACAGCGCCGAGATTATGCGGATCCTCCAATTCATCCAGCATAATGATCAGTCCGTACTGATTTTTCTTCTGCTTTACAATCTCATCAACGGAATAGAGTTTATACGGGTCTGTTTCCACCGCAGCTCCCTGATGATTCTCGCTGCCTGTCATTTTCGTCAGTGTTTTACGGTCTGTTCTCTGAATCGCCACATGTGCCTTTTCAGCCAGTTTTTCGATCTCAGGATCATTCACTGCAAGATACAGCTTCTTTGCTTTCCCCTGCTGGGCAAGTATCTGCTTGACTACTTGCTTTCCGTACATTAATTGTGTCATCAGGCTGCCTCCCCGGTCTCATTAACCTGTTCCCAAATTGTTTCAATTCTGTTCCGATTGTTTGTCAGTTCCAGCATGCCGATCACGGCCTCAAAACCGGTTGCTTTCCGGTAATCGGCTACGGATGCACTCTTCGGCACTGTTCCGGCATTGTCGTTTCTTCCCCTGCGGAATATTTCTTCCTCTTCTTCCGTAAAGAATCCCTTTGCATGCAGTGCATCATAAAACGATGCCTGCGCATTGGCGCTGACATAGCGGATTGTCTTTTTCTGAAGAACAGATCCTTTTCCGTTTCCGCTTTCGATCAGTTTCCTTCTGACAGTCAGCGACCATGCCGCATCTCCGAGAAATGCCAGAGTACGTCCCGAGCATTCAGACAGCTTCATTACATCAGACCTTTTTCCATCAGCTGCCTGCGGTAAATGTCAGCCTGCTCAAAATTCTTTTCGGACTTTGCCTGATTCCACTTCTGATAGATTTCCCTGTCTTCGTCCGTAACTTCAGGCTTTTTCACGGTAATTCCGAGAACATCCAGCATTTTTACGATGCTCGTACGGTATTTTCCCGCTGTTTCCCAGTCAATCTCCCTCTGTCTCAGAGCCCCGTTCAGCTTTTTCACCGTATCAAAAATCACCGTATATGCATTCGGCGTATTCATATCGTCATCCAGCTGATCCAGGAAAGCTCTCCAGGACGCTTCATCATATTCGCTGCCCGTCTCAATACCGGCCATCTGCGACTTCACATCCGCCTGCCTGACAGGCGTCAGAACTCTGTCAAGTTCCTTGCGTGCTGTTTCAACTGTTTCCTCTGAGAAATTCAGTTCCTTGCGGTAATGAACGGAGGAAATCAGCCATCTGGTCAGGTTTGTTCCGAGATTGTCGATGACATCCTTTGCCCACAGGGTGTTGCCGAGGGACTTGGACATTTTTTCACCGTCAATATTCACCATGGCATTATGGATCCAGTAATTGGCAAGGGAGTTGTGGTGGCACGCTTCCTGCTGGGCTGCCTCATTTTCATGGTGCGGGAAACGAAGATCCATTCCGCCGCCGTGAATATCAATCATTTCACCCAGATTGTCATTAATCATAACAACACACTCGGTATGCCATCCCGGTCTTCCCTGTCCCCAGGGGCTGTCCCACTTGATGCCGAGATCGGTTTTTTTCCACAGCGCAAAGTCATACGGATTGCGCTTCTGATCGTTTTCCTCAACACGCGCGCCTGCTTCAAGCATGTCCATCTTCTGATGGGAGATTTCCCCGTAGGTATCCACACTGTCCACACTGAAGTAGACATCACCGCCGCTGACATATGCATGGCCTGACTTCACGAGTTCATCGATAAAGGCAATGATTTCATCCATTGTTTCCGTAACCCGCGGCGTGATGTCGGGAAGCTCTGTATTCAGATTTCTGCGCACATCCTGATACGCTTCGATATAACGTTCTGCAATGACTGACTCTGTGGTGTTTTCCTCCTGCGCCTTTTTTATGATTTTGTCGTCAACGTCGGTAAAGTTGCTGACATATGTGACAGTATATCCCTCTGCCTCAAACAGTCTCTTGAGCACATCAAAAACAACCATCGGACGGGCATTTCCGATATGTGCATAGTTGTATACGGTAGGTCCGCATACATACATGGACACGTGCCCTTCCTTAATCGGCTTAAACTCCTCGGTTCTCAGTGATTTCGTATTGTAAAGTCTGATCATAGTGCCTCCTTTTCAAAAAACAAGCGCCTTATCAAAAAGGCGCTGTGCGTTGTTCCACTTTTCAATCATTCTGCAGCGTAACGCTCTGCCCGCGTACCGCACTACAATATCGCACGGTCCCTCACGGATGCATTCACTGTCTTCATCGGCACGGCGCTTCCACCATTTACGCCTTCTCTGTCTGCCGCCCCCGACAGCTACTCCTTCCGGTCATCGGTTTTACCTTCGCATTATACCGTATATTATTCCGATTCGTAAACAGACTGCCCGTCGGAAAGATAGTAATTGTATATCGAATTTTCCACAAGAATCCATTCATCCAGATCAACCATCCAGATATAGTCCCTGCCTGTCACAAGTCCGTTTCTGATCAGCTTGATCATTTCGTCATCGGTATACGGCCCGTATTTTTCACGGCTGCTTTTTGCATAAAACCATATTTTATCTGATTTAATATCTTCAGCCATAGCATTACCCTTCCGTCGTTTCTTCTGTTTCGGCCGGTTCCGGCGTCGGCGTATCTTCCGGTATCGGTGTCGGTGTCGGTACCGGTTTGTTCTTGACCGCCACTCCGACAACCGTATCTCCGCTGACATCAAATCTCTGCGCAGTATCCACCACTTCGTAAAGCGTCTGATCCAGACCGCCCAGATAATCCATGACCGCATATGATCCCGGCTTCATGGTGTACGAGGCACTGCCCACGGTTTCCGCACCGAGCACAAAGTTGATCGTAACACTGTATTCCGCTTCCTTTAATCCCACGTCCACGGTGATATCCGAACCGTTTACGGTGAACTGCTGTCCGCTGTCCGCAAGCATCATACCGCTCGGAATCATATTTGCCGCATAGTCCGAAACTTTGTATGTCCCGTTTTCAAGAGAAACCGAAGACTTCGTTCCGTTGGAGAAGTTAAATGTTACGGTAAACTTCTTCACCGGCTTTGTATAAGAGAATCTCGCTGCCGACGGCTGGCTCTGACGGTATTTGGTCTGTCCTTCAGCCGGGTATGCCGTTACATAAACCGTATATTCACCGTCCGAAAGTCCGGATGCGTCAAGCGTCATGCTTGTGCCCGTTGCCTTGACACTGTAGTCCTGAAGTTCCACCAGATAATAGCCCGCGTTGTTGACGTTGTTCCAGGAAATCGTTACGTTCGTTGTTCCTTTTTCCTGCTGGGCAACCGCATGCGGCGCTGCCAGTTCCAGAAGATTTGCCTCATATGTATATTTGACAATCGTGGGAATTGATTCCGTATAGTCTTCGCTGTTGGAGCATGCCGTAATTGCGATCTTATATGTTGTGCCGCTTGTCAGCCTGTCAGAGGAAACGCTGGCACTGTTCTTGTTTGATTTCAGAGTTGTGATCGGATCGGTGTTCACACTTACCTCATAATAATCGGCATTGGCAACCGGATCCCAGTGCAGGGAAAGGTTCGCGGCCGTGACACTGAAGGTGATATTTCTGACCTGATCAAGCCTGACGGCATCTTCCGCAGGCGCAGCTGTCTCTTCGGCAACTTCACCGGTATATGCATCATAAACGTTGTAGGTGTTGTCTCCCGCACCGAAAATATAGCCGTTCTCATCCACCGCAATCAGTGTATTGGCGGAAGACGCGATATATCTGACACCCATCCAGCGGGATACTTCCTTAACAAAACTATCGTCATTCGAAGCCGCAGAAACCCTGCCTCCGGAAAGACCCGCCGCAAAGCTTCCGCCCGCTTTTGCGGTTTCCATGCCGGACCAGGTTGCTGTATTTGAGGTTCCCGAGGCGGAAACGGCATAGCATGTCACCTTTCCGACCCCTGTTGTTACGGCAATCTGCGTGGAACTTACAGATACGTCCTTCGCATCCGTGACTTCGGACAGTCTGTCACCCGCCGAAACGGAACCGGCATATACCAGCGTGCCGTCATTTTTGATGCCGACCGTAATCTCGTTCCCGGCGTGAACCGATCTGATGTCCTTCCATCCGCTGACTGCGCATGCCGCAGAACTGCCCTTGCAGATGACGGTGCCGTTTTTCTTCAGACCGACGCTGTGCTGTGTTCCGGAAGCGATCATAACAATATCTTCCCAGTCGTTGATATCACACGCATTGCCGGCACCGGCACATACAACCGTACCGTCATTCTTCAGACCGAGCACATGACTGCCGCTGGCACTGATCTGCACCAGATTGTCTCCCGAAATCGTCGGTATGGAGGAGCCTTTTGTCAGAAGCACACCCTCATCGGCCAGATACATCGAATACGTACTGCCCAGGGCAAGCCTGTTTGTATCAGAAAGACTGACCTGTGCATGACTGCTCTTTCCCAGTGAGGAAATCAGCCAGCCGAGCAGGGCAATCAGAAACAGCGCCAGAATTACCGCGGCTGTCAGTACCTGAGGCTTCAGCCTGACTCTTCTGACAGGCTTTTCCTCTTCATCGTCCTCATAGTCATTTTCATCAATAATTCTGCTGACCTGTGTTTCTTCAAACATCGAAGTATCCAGAACTCTTGTCTCTCCGCGGTCACTGACGGGAACTTCCGCATCGATTGTGTCCGCTGCGGTATTGATTGTTCTGGTGGCAGATGAAACGGGTTCGTCATTTTCCTGGGGAATATCATCAAACAGCTGTTCGGGCTGCTGAAGTTCCTCTTTGCCCATAAAAGGAATCTGCACACTGTCTTCTTCCGTTTCCAGATGCGGAAGTATGACTGTCCTTGTATGATCCGCAAGGTCCTGCAGAGGCACTCTGAAAAGATCAGCCATCTCTTTCAGCTGTGTGATTCTCGGCACTGAATTTCCGTTCTCCCAGTTCATGTACTCCTGCACACTCACCTGAAGCTTTTCGGAAAGATCACCCTGTGAATAACCGCAGTGTTTCCGCAGTGCCGTTAGCTTTTCCGGTAGACGATTCATCATATCCGCAATATTCCTTACTGTATCATTTTACTTATGATGCCGCTGTTTTTCAACAAAGCAGGCTGCACGTGCATGCCTGCATGCTTCACGTTCTGGCCGTGACAGCAGCGGCGGAAACCGCATGGCCGAAAACGCCGGCTCTGTTCATCCGCAGACCTCCGGCAGAAAAAATCCAACATAAATGCCTGCTGTTCCGCAGGCATTATATATCTCTTACCGTAGACTTAACAAAATTTTCCAGACCGATCCGGATCATTGTTGACTTCTCACCGAAAGAGAAAGCATATCCGGCTTTGGTCTCTGTAATTCTTGAAGCTCCGAGCTCCCTGACTTTGGCAACATTCAGCTTTGACGGATCATACAGGCTGACAATCAGTCTCTCTGCAGAGGAATGCGTGAGCTTGATGTTCTCCACTCCGCCGACCGCTCTCACAAATTCTTTGACAATTGTATTCTTTACGCCTGTATGGAACAGGTCTGCCGCAAGATATTTGAAATAAAACCGGGCAAACAGGAAATAAATCGCAAAAGACACAATTCCGACAATCAGCACCCCAAGCAGATTCCTGCTCAGTGACGCATGACTGATATATGTCAGCAGTTCCATGAGTGTTCCCGGAAGTGCCGTCAGTGTTGCTGTTCCGGTATTGAAGAATCCCAGATATATATGGAATGACTGCAGGAAGCCGAACAGGATTCCCGTAAACAGAACATGGCACAGAAACAGGAACGGACTCAGAACAAGCATCAGCAGTTCAATCGGGAGAAGCACTCCGGCAAACAGGGAGATCAGCGTCAGGAGTACATAGAACATCCTTGTTCTTCTGCGCTCAAGACGGTCTGTCTGCAGGAAATACAGTGACCAGACAAATCCCGGAACCGCAAACAGATTCAGAACATAATACGGTGTAATAAAGCGGCCGGTCATTCCTGCGATACTGCCTGCCGTTTCCTGCGCCGTCCAGATATTGACATCACCCATAACCGCAGCGCCTGCCATGGAAATCCAGGAGCCGCCGTTTGCGCCGTACCAGAACGGGGAACGCACCAGTGTTGCCATGTTCAGAACACCCAGAATCCGCTCTGTCACGCCGTATATGGCAAGATTGACGGGATTGGTTGTGTCTGCGGCCGAAAAGTCAATCAGCTTCTGGATCACACCGATGACATACGGCCAGACATATGCAGCGCCGACACCGGCAATCATGGAAAGGACAACCGTACGGATTACACACCAGGTATCTCTGGAAATGAATGACAGAAAGCCGTATTCGTTTCTGATGCGTGAACCGTTATAACTGGCGAGTGTAATTGCCGAGATTACGAATGTTGCCAGAAGACCTGTCTGAAGCGGGTAATGCGTTGTGCTTCTGGCTGTGGTTGTGCCGACTGTCGTCATCGATATGCCCAGTATGGACGAATATGCCGTGCTTACCAGATTTGTTCTGGCAAAATACATTGTCACGACATTGAACGCAATATAGCCGCAGAATGCGGAAATAATCGTCGTTGCGGAACCGCTCTTTCTGGCGACAAGGCGGATCAGAAAAATCAGCGGGAAATTTACGATTACGAAAGACCCTAGGCGCATCAGAACATTCGCGATAAGGATTACAAAATCGCTTCTGATGTCAATGATGCTGCTGAAGGCCTGATTGGTCAGAAGGTTTCCCAGACCAAGCGAAAAGAACGCCGCAATCAGCACGCAGATCGGAAAATATAGAACTTCATATAAAGACTGCAGTCTACGCATTGTTACTTCCTTTCAGTTCGGACTGTCACTGCATCAGAACAGACTCTGAAGACGGTCAAGATAGCGGATTTTTCTTCCTCTCAGCATTCTGACCCTCATTACAGGTGATTCACAGATATCAATTCTTTTTACATCATCTAGCGGATATACTTCTGCATCCACTCCGAGAAGCGCGCCCTGGAAGCTTTCCGATTCCCAGGTGACTCTGGCAGTTGATTTCAGAATAATCGGCGATCCCAGTGACCGGAATTTGATGTGATGGATTCCTGCAATCTCACTCATTTCAACAACATCCAGACCTTCCTGAATGACGGCTCCGCCCAGTGACCTGTTGTATGCCGTGCTTCCCAGCTGCGTTGCAAGGCACATGCCCGTTCCGCGGTATGTCTCAAAAAGTCTGTCATTGATATAAACATTCATTTTCTGCGTTCTGGCGGCATTTTCAACACGGACTTCGTTCAGCGCATAAAAAGACTGTGTTTCCGTATGGATTTCCAGCAGCGGATAGTCAGTTTCCGTAACTTTTCCTTTCAGAAAGAAGTCCATGAATTCATCAAAGTCGGAATCCCGGTAATCGGTATAGAAGCCAAGGGTTCCCGTGTGCAGACCGTAAAAGCATACATTCTCAAGCTTATCCAGATACTGATGAACCGCATAAAGAAATGTTCCGTCTCCGCCTACAGTAAAAACAACCGACGGATTTTCGTCATCTCTTTCATATCCGTTTTCTGTCAGTACTTTTTCTATTCTGTCCCTTATTTCATAGGAATGTTCATCAGGTCTTACCGACACCGCATATTTCTTATTCATAAACTAAAGTATACAACAAAATACCCCTTCAAATGCAAAGCCGTACAAAGAAGTACGGCTTTATGTTTTATGTCAGCTGATTTTTGTGCCGGGTTCAAGCTTGTTCACTTCCGCGACTACAACTTCGCTTCCGTTCTGGCCTGCCAGCAGCATGCCCTGGCTCTGTACGCCTCTGATGACAGCCGGCTTCAGATTTGCAAGCACAATGACATTCTTTCCGATCATCTGGCCTGCAGTGTAGCTTGATGCAAGACCCGATACGATCTGGCGGATATCATTATTTCCGAGATCAACCTTCAGAACAAGAAGCTTTTCGGCATTCGGATGCTTTTCACAGGCAATTACTTTTCCTGCCTTCAGATCCATTTTTGCAAAATCATCCAGCGTTACCTGCGGAACATTTCTCAGTGCAGCTCTTCTTCTTTCCTCAGCCTGTCTTTCCTCGATCTCCTCGACCTTTCCCATAATTACAGCTTCTTCCATTCTTCTGAACAGAATTTCAGGCTTCGGTGTGACATTGATTCTTGTCTCAAGCTGGCCGAATGACTGAACGCTGTCGTAGTCACGCTTCTGCGTATTAATCTGATCAAAGATTCTTTCTGCTGTTACAGGCAGATACGGCTTCAGCAGGACTGCGGAAATACGGATGGACTCAAGCAGATTGTAAAGTACTGTTGCAAGTCTTGAAATCTTGTCCGGATCCTTGGCAAGAGCCCACGGCATTGTCTCGTCGATATACTTGTTGGTTCTGTCAAGCAGATCGAAGATGTCATCGATGGCATCCGCAACACGCAGCTCATCCATCTTTGCATCAACTGATTTTACGGTATTCATTGCTTTGGCCTTGAGGTCTTCATCAACAGGTTCCGTAATATTCGGATTGGCGATGACGCCGTTGAAGTACTTGTTCTGCATGGACAGCGTCCTGTTTACAAGGTTGCCCAGGTTATTGGCCAGATTGGAGTTGATTCTGTCGATCATCAGAGGATATGTAACATGACCGTCCTGTGCAAAAGGCATTTCATGCAGCATGATATATCTCACGGCATCCTGTCCGAACAGTGAGCACAGGTCGTCCGCATAAATAACGTTTCCCTTGGATTTTGACATCTTGGAATCACCGGTCAGAAGCCACGGGTGTCCGAATACCTGCTTCGGGAGCGGTTCACCCAGTGCCATCAGCATGATCGGCCAGTAAATCGTATGGAAGCGCACAATATCCTTTCCGATCAGATGAAGATCTGCCGGCCAGTACTTTTTATACAGCTCATCGCTGTTTCCGTCTGCGTCATATCCCAGACCGGTAATATAGTTTGACAGCGCATCAATCCATACATAGATGACATGCTTACTGTCAAAGGAAACAGGGATGCCCCATTTGAAGCTTGTACGGGATACACACAGATCCTGAAGACCCGGCTTCAGGAAGTTGTTCAGCATTTCGTTCTTTCTGCTTTCCGGCTGAATGAAATGCGGATGGTCTTCGATATACTGAATCAGCTGATCAGCATATTTGCTCATGCGGAAGAAGTATGCGTCTTCCTTCATCGGCTTGACATCATTGCCGCAGATCGGGCATTTTCCGTCTTCCGTCAGCTGGCTCTTTGTATAGAATGCCTCACACTCCTGGCAGTACATTCCTTCATAGCTTCCCAGATAAATGTCGCCCTTGTCATAAAGCTTTTTAAAGATCTTCTGAACCTGCTTCTCATGATAATCATCGGTTGTGCGGATGAACTTGTCATAGGAAATATTCATGCAGTCAAACTGCTCTTTGATGACAGCGCTGATATCATCAACAAACTGCTTCGGTGTTTTTCCGGCAGCGGATGCTCTTTCCTCCACCTTCTGTCCGTGCTCATCCGTTCCTGTCTGGAATCTGACGTCATAGCCGACCTGTCTCTTGTACCTGGCAATGGAATCAGCCAGAACAATCTCATATACGTTTCCGATATGCGGTTTTCCGGCAGCGTATGCGATTGCCGTAGTAATGTAATAAGGTCCCTTGTTCTCCATAGTATCCCCTCCTGAATAATAAAAACGTCCTGCGAAAGGACGTATTGCACGCGGTACCACCTTTATCTTGCCCGGATTACCGGACCACTCATATCGCTGTAACGGGCGATCCCGAATCACACTCAGATTGCATGATCAGCTCCGAGGCCATCTTCATCTGCTGTCTGATACAGGCTTTCATCAGCCGCCTGCTTTCTGAAATCTTCCGGCAGAATACTCTTCTCTTCCTGGCTTTTGCCTGTTCATTATATTAAAGAATAAGTTTTTTGAAAAGGCGCTTATCCGTCTCTTATTTTAGGTTTCTTTCTTTTTTCTCTACAATGGTAAATGTTTTCAAAAAATTCTTGAAAGCTTTTCAGCATGATGATACAGTAATAATGTATCTGCAGGTGTTTTGCAGTACACTACAAATGCTGCAGATATGTTTAGAAGAGGAGATTCAATCAGGAATGGCAACAGGCAAGGTTAAATGGTTCAACGCAGAAAAGGGCTACGGATTCATCACAACCGATGAGGGAAAAGATGTATTCGTACATTATTCTGCAATTCAGGGCGAAGGTTTCAAAACTCTTGATGAAGGTCAGGCTGTAGAGTTTGACATCACACAGAGCGACCGTGGTCCTCAGGCTTCCAACGTCGTCAAGCACTAATCAGGCTTAAAAAGACGCAAAGCTATAGATACAGCAAAATACTGTATCTTTTTTTTGCTTCATAATAAGAAAATCTGTGCCTGCATCATGCATGCACAGATCAGTTTGTATAAATATGCGTGAACCTTGTCCGCATATGCCAGTCGCTCATTTCATCAAGGAACACAGAATTCCAGCCGGCATCGGAATCTGCGAGATATCCGCATGATGTTGTACCCGAAGCGTAGAGGGCGTCGGATACCAGATACATGACGGACAGGACCTTCATCACGTCATCGCTGCCCAGCGCTTCTCTGGCCAGCTCTGAATCACGCACCCAGGCACGCATCATCATACGTGCGCAGCCTGTGAGATCCCTGAGGGATCTTTTTCTTTCCTCCTCCGCCGAAATGCAGAATACCCTGAGCTTCCTGATTCTTTCATCCAGTTCACGGGCCTGCCTGAGACCCTTGTCAAGCATAACCTTTCCCGATTCAAAGTCCTTATGAGCTTTTTCATAAGATTCATTAAACCCGGCGATCGTATCATCCAGTTTTTTCCGCCGTTCTTCGATACGCTCAATTTCAGCATCCATCTTTTCTTTCTCAATCCTGCCGGCATCAAGAATCTTTCTGGTTCTTTCCAGGTCCTCCTGCGTCTCTGCGATGGAACCGGCTATTTCCTCACGGATCTTACTGATGTTTCTTGAGCGGCCCGGATGGAAGATCTTGTCGGACAGTGTCAGTGTCAGAGTATCGGCGGCACTCCGCGCCGTCAGTGTCTTCAGCTGTTCCTCAAGCCTCTGAACAGTATCCTCCTGACTCTTCAGCGCCTGCATGCTGATTTCATATTTTTCATACTGCTTCCGGTATTCTTCACGGTTTTCATCCAGAGCCTTCTGATAGTCTTTAATCATTCTCTGCAGACCGCCGGAACGCCGGTCGCGTTCGTTGTTTTCCCTTTTCAGCCAGTCATTCTGCAGCTTGATGTTTTTGCTTGATGTCAGCAGTCTGTGCAGTTCCTTTGAGGACTGTGAATACGCCTCTTCCGATTTCACTGCTTTTTCAAGGGCAATCCTGTAAATCTTTTTCACATCTTCAAATGCCAGGACTTCCCTGCAGCATACTGCAGTCAGTTTTTCAGCCGAAAGCTTCAGAGACTGCTCATCCGAAATATCGTAAGCATCACTGTTCTTTTCCAGTTCCTTTTTTGACTTCAGCACCATCAGAACGCCGTAAGGGACAGAAATCCTGATCTGTCCGCCGGTGAACAGATCATCCGCATGATCTGCTTTTTCTATGACAGCGGCTTTTTTCAGAAGAAGCTCAATCTTCTTCTTTTCGAAAGCAGCCGCAAAATCTGTCTTTTTCAGCACTTTTACTTTTTTCTGCATCAGTTATATTCTATCATGCCTGCAGTCAGACATAATAAAAAAACCGAAGCACATCTGCATGTGCTCCGGTCAGAATTCTCAGTAACCGATCATCGGCGTCCAGTGATAAGCGTTGTACGCGTCCGTCAGACGGTAGCCGAATAATACTTTCTCATTTTCCTTCGGTTCAATCTCATAGATGCCCACCTTCAGGTCTGAAGCATCTTCAACGATCAGCGGTTCTCCGAGATAGTATGTCGCCTGATAGTCACCGTCATACGTATAGTAGTCGCACAGGAATTCGATCCTGTCGCCGTCTTTGATCTCAATCAGGCCCTTTGCCTCAATGCCGTCTTCATAGATCTTCTGCGCACCGAGCACGACGCCGGGATTGTCGCCTTCAAAGCGGATAATCAGGTTTACTTTCTCTCCGTTCAGCTCTGCAGGCACAAATCCTTCAAATACGTCGGTGTCCTCCTGCGAGATCATATAGTAGCTGACGACATGTCCGTTGATTGAATTCCAGAGGCCGTCATATTCCATGACAAGGTCACCGTCTTCATCGAATGAATAGATGTTGTCGAGGCCGAGGTCGATGTAACCTGCCCCGTCATCGAACCAGACATTCAGTTCGACGTTCTCAATCATTGACCACTGATCATCTCCGAGACGGAGAACCTGTTTTCCGTCTTTTTCGCTGAGAACCAGCTGTCCGCTGTCGACATGGTTTCTGCCGATCAGAGCAGAGAACAGATCCAGTGCTGCGGAATCAACTCCGGATGAGCCGCCGAGCAGTGATGACAGATCCAGGCCGCCGTTTCCGTAATAGGAACCGCTGTAGCCTCCCTGAGGGCTGCCGTAGTAATTGCCGTACGCACCGCCGTATCCGCCGGAGGAAGGCTGTGAGGAGCCGCTCAGCAGAAGGTTCAGAATATCCGTCGGATCATAGGAATAGGAGCCTGACGGAGCACTGCCTGCGCCGCCGAGAATATCAAACAGTGAATTGGATGAATTGTTCGATACAACCTGTCCGGAGCCTGCCAGAGTGGCAAAGCTTCTGATCGCACTTGTATAGTTCTCATCCATATCGATGTTTTCATAGATCTTCGCTGCCTTGGAAACCGCAGAAGTGCTCTTGTACGGGAAATAAATGCTCATGCCGTAGGCGTTTGTCATATTGTTGCAGCGGTTGTATTTCACACAGGACTGCACTGCATCCGCAAGTTCCTTAGCTGATTTTGTTCCGATGTTCTTGCAGAAGTGAACAAGGTCAATCTGGTCAATTCTGTTGGACTGGGCAAATTCTTTTGTGACGGATCTTGCATTGGCAACTGTTTTAAAGTCATCGCTCTTGATGGTGTTGTTGATTTCACCGGCAAACGCTGAAAGCTTCGCGGGAACCACTGCCGCAAATTCTGCAAGGTCAACGATTGACAGGGATGTCTTGTCCCTGGAGGAAGCCTGATAGCTCTTGGTCACAAAGTCATCGATGATGATTTTGCTGAGTTCTGTTGTCGGAATGGATGTATTGCCGGAAAGTGCAGTCAGCCAGTTTGTATAGTACCAGCCTGTGCCCGGTTCTGTTTCCTCGCTTGCAATCAGATAATCGGCATACGGTTCGACAGCAACTGCTGTTTCTGCCGTCTGCATCAGACATGCATCAAAGCCGATGATATCAAACTTGATTCCGCCGTCCTTCAGAGCCGAGGCAACCTGGTCAATCGTCATTGATCCGTTGGGGTACAGCTGGTCATGTGCATAACCGGCAATACTGCCTCCGCCGTGATCCCAGAGAATCAGGATGTATCTGTCAGCCGGATAATTCTCGGCACCGTAGCGGATAAAGTCAGAAAGTGTGGAGGCACCGGTCATCGGTTTGCTCTGCAGATTGGCAAGTGCCTGCAGGCCTCTGTTCTGGCCGTCATTGACAAGTCTCCATCTCTGATTCTGACGGGTGGACATTGCCGAGTTCTGCCACTTCTTTGTTCCGCCGCTTTCCACGATAATATTGACGTTTCTGCCGAGGTCTGCGTAAAGCATCTCGTTCAGGTCGGATGTCGCCATACCGTAGTTGGATTCAAGGTCGGTGCCGCACAGATATACCATCATCGTCACGGTATCCTGACCGTTGCCCTTCAGCTTCGTATATTTCTCACGTGCCTGCTGTACAACAGATGTGTTTACGGCGCTGGTGTTGGTATCCGTATATGTTGTCGTCGGCTGGACCCAGGAACCCGAAACGGACGTGGTATTGTTCGAAATCGGATTTGCGGTCGGTGCCGGTGTCGGTTTGGGTGTAGGCGTCACTGCTGTGGTGCCGCTGCCCTGACTGCCTGCACCGGAGGAAGTTCCGCTTCCGCCGCACATGCCGAGGAAATTCATCAGAAGCATCACGAGGAAAATGATCAGGATCAGCCTGAACAGTCCGCCTCCGCCGTTTCTGTTTCTGTTTCCGCCGTAACCGGTTTTTCTGCCGGATGAAGCCGCTGCCGCAAACGCTCCCGCTGCCGCCGCTGCTCCGAGTCCGCTGCCCTTCTTTCCGCCGGCACGGTTTAAATCATTGTTCTTGTTTTCGCGTCCGCTGTAGTCGGCGCTTCCGACTTTTCCGTCGGTTCTGCCTTCTCCGCGTTTATTAACACCGCCGGATGTTACTTCACCGGTGCGTTTTCTTCCCTGTGGTCTTTCTGGCATATGATATACCTCCTGAATCTGTATAACCTAAGTATAAATGATTTTGTACTGTTTCAATTCACTAAAGCGTTATATTTCAGCATTAAACACATACCTGTCGAGACGGTCAAATGCATCAATGACTCTTTCATGAGGAACTGCAAGATTTACCCGGATGCCGTATTCTCCGTGGAACGGGCGGCCGTCCTGCCAGAGCACGCCGTATTCGACGCCCTTGTCATACAGTTCATCCAGTGTCATGCCATGCTCCCTGCACCACTGCTCACAGTCAAGGAACAGCATATATGTGCCTTCCGGTTTGGAGAGTGTCACCCCTTTGAAGTGCTTTACGATATAGTCATATGCGTAATTGACATTGTCTGTCAGTACTGAACGCAGTTCATCCAGCCATTCCGCGCCTTCTTTTTTATATGCACCGATCAGGGCATGCATCCAGAGGACATTCATCGCATCATAGTGGGAAAGACTGCTCTCTTTGTCGACACGGTCTCTCAGCCAGCTGTTGTAAATCACATTATAGCTTCCGACAAGGCCTGCCAGATTGAATGTCTTTGACGGTGCATACATTGCGGCCGTATGCATTTTTGCATATTCACTGACGGACTGCGTCGGCGTATGGTGATACCCTTCAAGAATAAGATCAGACCAGATTTCATCAGAAACAACCCAGACGCTGTGTCTTTCGAAGATCTCCATTGCCTTCACAAGTTCCTCCCTTGTCCATACCCTTCCGCACGGATTGTAGGGATTGCATATCACAGCCGCATGAATTTTGTTTTCAACGATCTTTTTCTCCATGTCCGCGTAGTCCATGCGCCAGATGTTGTTTTCATCCTGAACAAGCTGACTGTGTACGATATGATAGCCGTTGTTTGTCAGTGATCCGGTAAAACCGATATATGTCGGTGAATGAAGCAGAACATTGTCCCCTTTCGAACAGAGAACATTCAGTGCACTTACCACGCCGCCGAGGACACTGTTGTCATAACCGATATTCTTCTTACTGACATCCATGCCGTTTCTGGTCTTCTGCCAGTTGATGATTGCGTCATAATACTCCTGCGTAGGACTGAAATAGCCGAATGCAGGATGCTGGGCACGCCTGATAATCTCTTCCGTAATCGTAGGAACAGTCGGAAAATTCATATCTGCGACCCACATTGGTATGCGGTCAAATCCCTCTCTTGTTTTTCCCTGCGGTCCGAATCCTTCAGGTACGTCCACAGCGATGGAGTCTTTGTTGTGACGGTCCATAATGCTGGTAAAATCGTATTTCATACTTCACCTCCGATGATGAAATCATTCTAGCACATATGTCCGCAAAGTAGTTTGTACGAGTCTCAATGGTTCTCCTCCGCCTCGGAAATCCTGTTCAGTCAGAAAAGAACATCTACCGTACGCAGGTTGTCTCCTGCACGGGCATTTGCTACGCTGAATTTACAGGAAGGTATTGTTTATGAACAAATATGTTACCGGAGCGATGATCCGCCGTCTCAGGGAGCGCAGGAATATGACCCAGCATCAGCTTGCGGAAAAGATCAATGTCAGCGACAAAGCCGTATCCAAATGGGAGACCGGCAGAGGCTATCCCGACATCGCGCTTGTTGAACCTCTGGCCGAAGCTCTGGGTGTATCGTTGACGGAGCTGTTTTCCGGTGAGGATGTCGTCAACACAAACAGATCCTTCAACATGCTCCGCATGAAGCTTTATGTGTGTCCGATCTGCGGAAATATCATACAGAGCACGGGAGAGGCAGTGATCAGCTGCTGCGGGATGATTCTGCCGCTGCTGGAGGCAGAGCCTGAGGATGACTCCCACTGCCTTCACATCGGGCGTACGGAAGATGAATACTATGTGACGATTCCTCATGAAATGAGCAAAACGCACTATATTTCCTTCATTCTGGCATTAAAGGACGACGGATACGAAATCAGAAAACTGTATCCGGAGGGTCCGGCCGAAGCCAGGTTCAGGATCAGCAGAACAAAGAGCATTCTGTACTTCTGCAATCAGCACGGACTGTTCAGAGCCCGCTGAATTCTGATATGTAAGTATTTCAGTACGAAACTCAAAACCTTGCATTGCATTTGTACATGCGTAAAGATAAATGCAGATGCAATATAGGAATAAAAGGTAATTCTGCTATGAATACAAAACAAAAAAAATCTCGTGCGCAGATCGCAGGCATCGTGCTGTATATGCTGACAGGCGCCGCCTGCGGAATTCTTATTGTTATTTATATGGAGAAGCTTGAAGCTGCGGGAATGCAGTTCAGTTCACTTCTGCTTTTCATTCTGATGTTTCTGTCTGTCTATGCAGCCATGCTGATACAGACGGTCATTCATGAAGCCGGACATCTGGTTTTCGGACTGGCCACGGGATATCAGTTTGTTTCATTCCGTATATATAACCTGATGCTGCTGAAAAAAGACGGAAAACTTCATCTCAGACGCATGTCACTCGCCGGAACCGGAGGACAGTGTCTGATGTCCCCGCCGGATCCTAAAGACGGAAAAACGCCGGTGCTTCTTTACAACTTCGGAGGCGCAGTCATGAATCTGATTGCCTCGGCAATATTTCTTGCCGCTTCATTCCTGCTGCCTGAGGTATCGTTCTTCAGTGTCTTTTTCCGTATTCTGGCTCTGATCGGCGTTGTCTTTGCCTTCATGAACGGCGTTCCCCTTCGCATCGGACCGGCAGACAATGACGGCACCAATGCCCTTGCGCTGATGCGGAGCGATGAAGCTGTCCGTGCATTCCGGATCCAGCTGAAAGCCAATGCGGAGGCAGCCTGCGGAAAACGCCTCAGGGATATGCCCGCTGATTGGTTTGCCGTACCCGATGACAGTTCCATGAACAACAGTATGACAGCATCAGCCGGCGTCCTGGCCTGCGGAAGGCTAATGGATGAGCACAGATTTGCGGAAGCTGATGAACTGACGGAACATCTGCTGTCCATCGAAAGCAGGATTATGCCGCTTCACAGGTGTCTGATGACCTGTGACCGTATCTTTGCCGAACTCATCAGCGGAAACGATCCGGATAAACTGAGCACACTGCTCACGGAGGATCAGAAAAAAATGATGAAGACAGCCGAAACTGTGCCTTCCGTTCTCCGTACGGAATATGCATATGCTCTTCTGGCTGAGCATGACACGGAAAAAGCACGGAAGATCGAAGAGAAGTTTGAAAAAACCGCTTCCGGTTACCCTTATTCGGGAGAACTCTCGGGGGAAAAGGAGTTTATGCAGCTCGCCCGCAGACTTGCAGGCCTCACGGAAGAATAAATCAATGCTTCGCGGCTTTGTTGCAGGAACGATCATTTCACTCTAGAATCTTTTTATGACACAGACCGCAAAGCTTCTGTCCGTTGACCTTGACGGCACACTGCTCCGAACAGACAAAACCATCAGTGAACGGAATATCCGCGCACTGAAACAGGCACGTGCGGAAGGAAACCTGATCGCTGTAAATTCGGGACGGGACCTGCACAGTATCCGTGAACTGGTTCCGGAGGAATTATATGATTATGCCTGCTGCAGCAACGGCTACGAGGTATACAGCAGACAAACAGGTACCTCGGTATACGGGAAAACCCTGGATGACCGGGAGACCGGAGAAATATATCGGAAAGCCTCCCGTCTGTTTCTGCTTGTCATTTTCTTTTCCGAAGGAAAAACCGTTTTCTGCTCGCACCGCTGGTTCGGATTCCTTCTGAAGCACTTTGCATATTTCCGCACACTCCTGTTCAGGGACGGAGGAAAGTCCGACCTGTTTGAATACGGGGGCGCTTCCCTTCTGAAACAATACAAGATACCGAAACTGTGCTTTGCCTCTTCACATTCCGTCCTTGAACGGTTTGCCTCATCACTGGACCGTGACAGATACAATGCCGTCTTTGTCAGCAGCTTCTGGCTGGAGGTCATGCCTGCGGAAACATCCAAGGGCAATGCTGTCAGAATGATACTGGAAAGAGAAGGAATGACAAAAGAGCAGGCGGTCGGCTTCGGGGACGGGGATAATGACCTGGAAATGCTGGCGGCATGCGGAACTGCCGTTGCCATGAAAAACGCCATGCCCGATGTGCTGAAAGCCGCAGACTGCATCACCCTTTCAAACATGCAGGACGGTGTCGCTGCATACATTGAGGAAAACATTCTCCGGCAGAAACAGAACCGCATATAAAACCGGCTTCTGAGTGTACTGCCCAAAAAAATGGGACAGCTATAAAAAGGCCTCCTGCCAGCCTGTACAGGTTGGTTTGAGGCCTTTTTGAAGCTTTTTCCGCTGATATCTCCCGCTTCAGATACGGGAAATGTCGGGCACGGAATCAGTTCGGATCAGAAGAGCGTATTCGGTGTTCCGATCATATCAGGATCAACATAGAACTTCCACTTTCTGCCAATGTATTCCAGCGTCTGATTGCCTGACTGCGGCTGTCCGTTCCTCAGCCAGATGATCTCGCCGGCTGAAGTTATCGGCAGCATATATACACCGTTCAAAGGCTTCCCTGTGGCTGCGTCATAAATACCGAGAAGCTTGTTTCCGTTGAATTTAAATATCGAATCAATCTTCTGTCCGTCATAATCATTGAACTTGTAAACAGACGTATTGATTTCATAGGTTCCGTCTGATTCCTGGAATGCAGCAGTCATATATGTGTTTTTACCGACACGATAGAATCCGCCGCACAGATCCAGGATAACGCCGAGCCTGTTGGATCTCATATTGCCTGATACTGAGTCGCCGTAGTATGTTTCATAATCGAAATATACAGATAAATACCTGTTTGTATTCACTGCTGCGCTGCCGTCGCTGTTCAGCATGACATAAAGACCGAGACCGAGAGCCTTTGCATGCTTTGCCAGTTCGTCCAGGGTCTTCTGATCGGCAGCCGGCAGTAATGACCAGTCTGTGATCTCTATAACATTGCCCGCATTGGCCGCAATCAGTCCTTCATGCATGACATAATACTTACTGCCGATCTTTACCAGAGATACTCCCGGACCGCCGTATACTTTAGCACCGTCTTTATCTATGTTGAGTGAATATGTCTGACTGCCCGTGTCAGTAACGAATCTGAAGCCTGTTACGATACCGGTCTGAGGCAGGCCTTTACTGTCAAGGACATAGCCGTTCAATCCGCCGGAGACGTATCTCTGACAGTTATAGCTGTCCCCGATATCCCAGAGACCGAAGCTGATGCTTTCCCCGGAAGCCGGCTTATTCGTATCAGTATAAACGATCCTGGAAAGTGAGCCGTCCTTGTTCCATAAAGCAGTCAGATTTTTGCGGTTCGTGCTGTCGAGGTAAACACTCGCGCTTGAACCCCATTCATTCTCCATATATTCAGGCAGCCGGACCGTCTTGTATGTGCCCATAACAGGGGTGTCCTGCTTGCCGAATTCATTGTAGTAGTACCATTTGGAGCCGCTCTTACGCAGCTGGTTTACAACTTTATACCCGGTTTGAGGGTCGAAGTAGTAATAATTGTTATCTATCTTCGTTCTTCCGGATGCCAGGGCTCCTGACTTCAGGATATACCTGTTCTTTGCGGCATCTTCCCAGTGTTCGTAAGAATCAGTTGTTCCGTCAGCGCCGAGCTTAAGAAGTTTTTTGCCGATCAGCGCTGCCGTATCATGCATAAGCATGCCTTCGGATGTGAAATACAGTGTCCCGGAATCCTGTGTTGTGTTGACACGTTTTTCACCGTTCGCAAAGAAATCACCTTCTTCTGCAAGTGATATCTTTCCGTTAAACAGCTGCGGTACAGGAACTTTGTTCTGCCCGGTCACTGCATGGCCGTCTTTCGGTGAGAAGTACATATAGATATCATCATAAACTGCAGTATTATAAAGACTATCATACATGTAGTCGTTGACATCGATGGTCAGCGCATGTTCGAAATGGACCCATCCGGTAACCATTTCCCCGATATTATCAAAGAAATATGTTTTTCCGTTGATCCTGAAAAGGACCGAGCGGGATATACCGTTCAGACTAACAGGACTGCTGTTTATTATGCTGACAAGTCCGTAAGGAGCTGCAGCTAAATACCATGTACAGGGACCATGTTTTACAAATCCCGTTTTGATCGAACCGTCTTTATTCATATAAAGCGGCGAGTCGTATTGAGAACCCTGCCATCCGGCTGTATATGCAGTTCCGATACCGGCCTTAATCGTCTTTCCGGGTATCACGAATCCGAAGTATCCATTCCCAGTATCAAAGGTGAGCCATGATTTGCCTTTGACATAATAGCCGTAATATATTATGTCGTGCTCATAGATCCTGCTGCCGTCGGCGACTGCGAATCCGTCCTCATCAAGCCATACTTTATACCGGCCGGCAGAACCGTCATTGACCTCCGCGAAAGTATTCTTATTAAGAACACCGTTCTTCCCGGGCAGAACATAACCGTATCGGTTATGATTCATATCCCTGGCATAGATCGGTTCAGGAACCGTTATCTGAACATTGCCGTATATATCAACGGCATATGTCTTTCCTTTTACATCAACGCACAGATCATATGCGGTAACCGGAGACTGAACGATATTGCCGCTCCGGTCTGCTATCATCAGATGCTTGTCGGTATTGCTTAAACTGTATCTGACCTCCGCAAGTCCATCCACTACCAGATTACCCTTATCATCGAGCATGCTGAGCGGGTTCATTGCACTGTCATACAGCAGCAGGGATGTCAGTTTATTGCCGTGGGAATCATAATAGTAATACCCTGCCGTCGGTTTCCTGATATCCTTCAGCATGAAATAAACGGTGCTTTTCGAATATGCCTCATCGTAGAAATTGTATGAAGACGGATATGCAGTATCTGCCATCTCCAGCCAGCCGTTGGGACCGAAGTAATACATCCTGCCGTCTACAGTCTTCCACGTATTCATGACAGGTTTTCCGTCATCACCGGCATAGACATACTCCCTTCCGTATTCAGACCCAAACCATACAGCAATCTTTACGAGTTTGTTGTAAACAATCGCACCGTTCGCGTCAACAATCCTTCCGTCGAGCGGATTCTTTCCGTACTTTTCCGGATAGTTGTTAAACAGACCTGCAAGTGTCTGGACACTGGCATAGTAATCATAGCCGTCTGCAGAACAGAAATCAGGATATTTGGATATATCGGAATAATAATCCCTGCCGTCAGCTCTGAATGTTCCGATCTTCATTGCACCATGGTCATTCGGATCAAAATACATTTTTTCCAGAGCACCCCCGGCTGTTGTATTCCATACCAGACCTGTCTTGGCACTGTAATGGAGATACAGCCAGCCGGTATAGAACGCACCGTCTTTCACCCAGTAATACTTGCCGGAGCCGCCGATCCGGTACAGACCGTCCTGTTCCGTGATCCTCTGAGTTACCTTTGAAGGCACAAAGATACCGTACGCAATATCACCATAGTCATCAACATAGGTCATTCCTTTTCCGTTACGGGCAGGAACAAATGAATTCATTTTGATATATCCGAAGTCCTTGTCAAAATAATGCCAGCCTTCGTCTTTCGTATTCACCCATTCTGTCTGAAGCTCACCGGTTCCGGAAACATAGCCGGAATATGTACCGAGCAGTTCATGTTCGATCTCGATCCATCCCTCTTCCGCGTATCCGTCGGCTCCCTGATTCAGTATCAGACCCCATCCGGCATCGAATGCATACAGTTTGCCGTCGATCTTTTTCACTGTGCCGGGAAGGTTGTTCAAAGGATCACCGGTAATGACTTTCTTTGTCGCAGGATCAATATAGTAGATGTATTCATAGGACGGATTGACAGGCTTTTTAAGTGCGTTTTTGCCCATCGTATACGTATCTGTCAGCCTGTTGTAGCGAAGCCATCCTGTGATTTTTTTGCCGTTTACATAGTATTCGCTGTTCTTGGTGGCTGCACCTGCAAGGTTATCGGTAACGCCGTCGATATTGAGGGTTACGGATGCGCTCTTTCCGAACGGAGTGGCTGCTGTTATTTTGTGTGAACCCGGGTCATACCCTCTGACAGCAGCGTGTGCTGTACCGTCAGCCTGAATGACTGTGGAATACACGAAGTCAGTGTCGGAATGCTCCGGATCGTCCGGATCGGTCAGAAAAGTAAGATTATTGCCGTCCGACGCAAAGCTGACCGGCAGCCCGACCACGCCATCGTACGGTTCTGCAATTTTGAAAACTATTTCCGCCAGATGACCGGATTCTGTCTGCCTGACAGGTGTCCATTCAAATGTACTGTATTCTTTTCCGTCAAAGAGAAGCTTCATGTCAGCTTTTCCGGACTCAACCGAAACGATCATTACATCCAGAGCAAAGCTGACTGTCGGATCGGCAGCGCTTTTAATCGTTATTGTGGGTTTAAATGGTGCTTCCCCGGGTTTCGGAACGCTGACAACTGTCAGTTTGCCGTTTGCGTCGACCGTGATTTGCTTTGTATCAGACGAGGTAAATGTCACTCTCCTGTCCAGATCATCTGCACGATCATCCGGATCCGTTTCGCTGTCATATTTGTCACCAAACCAA
>JAILGV010000044.1 GCA_024696355.1 Solobacterium sp. | reverse complement strand
GATTTTCGGATCGAACATGTTCTCCATGCTGGTTGCGATTGCTGTTTCAAGCTGGCTCGGCATGGCACGTCAGGTAAGGGCACAGATTATGTCCCTGAAGGAACAGGAGTATGCGCTGGCCGCAAAGGTCATGGGTGCCTCCGGAAGACGTATTCTCTTCAAGCATCTGGTTACGAACTCCATCGGTCCAATCATTGTTACGACAACACTGAATATTCCGAGTGCGATCTTCACGGAATCATTCCTTTCCTTTGTCGGCATCGGTATTTCAATTCCGCAGGCTTCCTGGGGAACGCTGGCGAATGATGCCAGAAGACTGATTCAGTCTTATCCCCTGCAGATGCTGTGGCCGGTGGGAGCGATCTGTCTGACAATGCTGAGTCTGAACTTTATCGGTGACGGCCTGAATGATGCGCTTGATCCGAAGAAACGCTAGGAGGTGCACATATGTCTGAAACAGAAAAGAAGTCACATATTCTTGATGTGCATGATCTGGAAGTGGAGTTTGAGACGGATCAGGGGATTGTACACGCTGTACGCGGTGTTACCTATGAAGTAAATGAAGGTGAAATTGTCGGACTGGTCGGTGAATCGGGATCCGGCAAGTCAGTATCGATGTATTCCGTTATGGGTCTACTGGCGGAAAACGGTCATATCAGGGCAGGAGACATCAAACTGGACGGACGTGATATCGCCAGGGATGCCTTTGCGAATAAAAAGGAATATGAAAAAGCCATGGAAGAGATCCGCGGCAGACAGATGTCAATGATCTTCCAGGACCCGCTTACCTTCCTGAATCCGACCAGAACGATCGGTGATCAGATCTGCGAAGTCATTATGAATCACAATAAGGTTACCCGCGAGGAAGCCAGAGCGAAGGCAATCGATCTGATGACGCAGGTCGGCATCCCTTCTCCGGAAAAGAGAATCAGGCAGTATCCGTTTGAGTTCTCCGGCGGCATGCGGCAGAGAATCATTATTGCCATCGCCCTTGCCAACAAGCCCAGACTTGTCATCGCCGACGAACCTACGACGGCACTCGATGTTACGATTCAGGCGCAGGTGCTTGATCTGATCAAGGACCTGAGCAGAAAGAACGGATCTTCGGTAATCCTGATCACACATGACCTGGGTGTAGTGGCAAGTCTGTGTGATTATATCTACATTATGTACGGCGGAAAGATTGTTGAATCCGGAACGGACAGAGAGATATTCTATGATCCGCGCCATCCGTATACAATCGGTCTGCTTAACTGCATCAACAATCCGGAAGCGGATGAGCAGAAGGAACTCAAGCCGATCCCGGGCTCGCCGCCCGATCTGCTGAAGCCTCCCGCAGGATGTCCGTTTGTGGACAGATGCGAGAAGGCAATGAATATCTGCAGGAACAGAATGCCGTCATATACGCAGTATACGGAAAACCACAAGGCAATGTGCTGGCTGGATGAGGTGAAGAGAAGACAGGAGGAAAAACATGACTGAAAACAATGTGATTCTGAAAGTCGAACATCTGAAGACCTATTTTGATGTAACAAAAGGTCTGTTTGCCAAAAAGCAGTATGTAAAAGCGGTGGATGATGTATCGTTCGAGATTCATGAAGGCGAAACCTTCGGCCTGGTCGGAGAATCCGGATGCGGCAAATCATCACTGGGCAGAACACTGATGCGGATCTATGATCCGACGGACGGCACGGTTCTTTACAAGGGAAAGGACATTACAAAGCTGAAGGGAGAACAGCTGAAGGAGTTCTACCGGAGCGCACAGCTGATTTTCCAGGATCCGTACGCATCCCTTGATCCCCGTATGACCGTCGGCGAGATTATCCGCGAGCCGATGCAGATACATAAGCTCTATAAAACGAAAGAGGAAGAAGAGGAGCATGTTGTTGAGCTGCTGAAAACAGTAGGCCTCAAGCCTGACCACATCAGACGCTACCCGCATGAATTCTCGGGCGGTCAGAGGCAGCGTATCTCAATTGCCAGAACGCTTGCCCTGAATCCGGAGTTTATCGTATGTGATGAGCCGATTTCTGCGCTTGATGTATCGATCCAGGCACAGATTATCAACCTTCTGGAGAGAATCCAGAATGAGAGAGGTATTTCCTACCTGTTTATTGCCCATGATCTTTCCATGGTCAAGCATATTTCCGACAGGATCGGTGTCATGTATCTGGGACACATGATGGAAGTCGGTGATGCGGATGAGCTGTACCGGAATCCGATGCATCCGTATTCGCAGGCACTGCTTTCCGCAGTTCCGATTCCGGACCCGGAAACCGGCAAGAGCAGGGAGAGAATTCATCTGCAGGGAGAACTTCCCTCTCCGCTGAATCCGCCGAGCGGCTGTCCGTTCAGGACAAGATGTCCGTTTGCGTCGGAACGCTGTGCAGAGGGAATGCCCGAACTGAAGGACTATAACGGAAGACTGGTCGCCTGCTTCAAAACAGAACAGGAGAATCAGTAAAAACACAGGGAAGCCGGTGCGGTGCACGGCTTCCTTTCAGTGAATCCGGGGGATTGCTGATATAATGGGAAAAACAGAGGATACAGATGATGAGAATACTGGTGATAGACGGACAGGGCGGCAGAATCGGCAGACAGCTGGTAAAGCTGATTACGGAGAGATTTCCGCAGGCTGAGCTGCTGGCGGTCGGAACGAATTCGATTGCGACCGAAAGCATGATCAAAGGCGGAGCTGTCAAGGCTGCGACAGGTGAAAATGCGGTCATATACAACAGCAGACGGGCGGATGTTATCATCGGTCCGATCGGGATTGTGATTGCGGATGCGCTTCTCGGGGAAGTGACGCCGAAGATGGCTGCGGCAGTCGGATCCAGTGAAGCAAAAAAGATCCTGATTCCCATGGACCGCTGTGATACGCTGGTTGCGGGCCTCAGGAAGGCGGCCGTCAGTGATCTGCTGGAAGACACCATGCAGATTCTGGGCAGTATGTTTGACTGAGCTGAAAGGCTCTGATTAAATGAAATGGCCGGCAGAAGCCGGCAGTCGGGGCTGAAGCCCTCAGGTTTACATTTTTGAACGC
Organism: Solobacterium sp.; assembly: GCA_024696355.1. Classification (GTDB taxonomy): domain Bacteria; phylum Bacillota_I; class Bacilli_A; order Erysipelotrichales; family Erysipelotrichaceae; genus Bulleidia. Next base: position 4,338 of record JAILGV010000044.1, on the reverse strand, counting down.
AGTATCATGAAGGTATTGAGATCGGCAGAAGACGGTTTGATACCTTTTTTATGTTTTGGAGGAGATTATGAGACAGAATTCAAGAAAAATCACATATGCGGCAATATGTCTTGCCCTCTGTATGGTTCTGCCGTTTATTACCGGTCAGATTCCGCAGATTGCCAGTGCCCTGAGCCCCATGCATATTCCCGTGCTTCTGTGCGGTTTTACCTGCGGGCCTGTGTTCGGAGGCATTGTCGGCTTTACTGCGCCGCTGCTCAGATACATGCTCTTCGGCATGCCGCCGATTATGCCTTCAGGCATTCCGATGGCATTTGAACTGATGACATACGGCATTGTCAGCGGAACCATATACAGCCTTCTGAAGAAGAATACGCTGAATGTGTATATATCACTGATCACCGCCATGATCTGCGGCAGGATTGTATGGGGGCTTGTGAAGCTTTTCCTGGCCGGACTGACCGGTTCCGCGTTTACCATGGAACTGTTTCTTGCCGGGATTCTTTTCGGCTCGATTCCGGGCATTATCCTGCATATCATTCTGATTCCGCTGATCGTGCTTGCTCTGCGCAGGGCGAAGCTGATTGACTGAAGCCGAAAAGCCGGTCCTATTCAGTACATTTTCCGGGTGCTTGAAGCATCCGGATTTTTTGGTAAACTGAAACATAATACAAGAGGACTGCAATGAACAAAGAGAAGTATCTTGAAATGACGGATGCGTTTCTGAGGCAGACAGGCAGGGACGAAATACCGGACCGGATAACCCGTGACCTGCGGTTCTGCCTGGACGAACAGCAGAAACGGCTGAAGGAAAAGGGCATCACACTGCATGATGAGTTTGCGTTTATTGATGAAGCTGTAACCGGTGCGGCGGAAGTTTCGCAAAAGAATAACCGGACACCGTTCCGCGGTATTTCCGCTTACCGGGAGACGGTTAGGATCAGGGACATTTACAGCGCGGGAAAAAGAATTATGCACCGCCGTGAGCCGGTCACGTTCTATGCCTGCATCGTGGATAAGCAAGGCGGCGGTGATGTTCCGGTCAACTGTCCGAACTGCGGTCATGCATCAATGGCATCAAGGCTGCAGGAGGGCTGTCCCTACTGCGGTACGCATTTTGCCATGAGTGAACTGTATCCGCGTATTTCCTCCTGTTACTGCGTCAATAATATTGTCGAGAGGACCGGGCTGGATGAACGGCTGAAGAAAGTGTTTCTGCGTATTGCGGCAGTTTTCTTTGTGATCTTTATGATCATTGTCAGTGTGCAGAATATCAGAAGCGGGGACTATCCGATATGGGCAGCGGAGCTTTTTGCTGTTCTGGAGTCCTGCCTGCTGACAGCGATGATGACTTTTACGGCATATATGGCATACGGCTTCTTCCTGATCGGAAAAGTCTTTCATCAGTTCGGCAGTGTGCTTCCGATGGTGACGGGGTTATCGTCGCCCGGGAAACTGAAAACATTCATGGAAAAGTACGATCCGCAGTTTTTCGTCAGAATTTTTGAAGGAAAAATGGTATCCCTGCTGGAGGCTGTACTTTACAGCGAAAACAGGGAAAACCTGAGTATTTACGAGGGAAATGATGACTTTTCTTCCTTTGAAGGCCTGGTGGATCTGGATTACAGAGGGGTGTTCAGGCTCAGGGACTGCAGGGTGAAGGGAGAGCGGATTTCCGTGCTTCTTGAAGTATTTACAGAGAACTGTTATGAAAAAGGCATAGTAAAGAGAAGGAATGAGCGTATCCTTGTCAGGATGGAGAGAAGAACTGATGCCGTAACGGACCCCGGCTTCAGTATTCATGCCGTCCGCTGCGGCGGATGCGGAGGTTCCTTCGATGCCATGCATGTGAGAAACTGTCCCTACTGCGGCAGGGAATACCATGCGGCGGCGGATGACTGGGTCATTACGGAGATACGGAAGAAATCATGATGGAACGTCTGGATGCTTTTGAGAAAATGCTCTCGGATCTGCTTGAGCAGGCAGAATACGAGGAGAGAAGGATGAAGGAACTGAAAGCTGCCGGCAGAGAAAAAACAGCAACATACAGGCAGTATTTCGGCAACCGGCTGTTTTATAAAATGATGCTGGACAGATACCGGAAGTACGGTCTTCTGGATGAATCTGAACATGAATAGGGTGATGGATATGAAACTGGTCTTTCCTGATGCGTCATATAAGGAAAAAGCAATTGACTACATCAATGAGTTTTACAGATGCGGATCTGAGATTCACGGCAGCGGAGGTCTGGACAGGTATCTGAGGGAATCTACATATGAGGAGTGGCTGAGGAAAGTCGTCAGGGATATGGATATTGCCAATATACCTGAGAACCGGGTTCCTGCGCTGACATATTTTTATGTGCGCCGGGAAGATGACAGTATCATCGGAATGGTTAATATACGTCTTGCCCTGAACGAGTTCCTGCGGAATGAGGCAGGCCATATCGGTTATTCCGTGCGTCCTTCACAGCGGCGCAGGCATTATGCGACGCAGATGCTTTCTCAGGCGCTGAAGGTCTGTGACACAATCGGGATTAAGGAAGTGCTGGTATCATGCGGCAAGGATAATGAAGCTTCGGCAGGTGTCATAAAAAACTGCGGCGGCATTCTGAAATTTGAATCATACAGTGAGGCGGACGGGGGTATTCTGCAGATGTATGTGATTCAAAGACGGGGAGAAAGCAAATGAGCGGCAGGAAGTATTATGAGGCTTATGAAGAACGTTATAAGACCGCACATGAAAACGGAGTCAGCTGGTCCAGTGACAGATGCACGCCGGCAGTGATGGAGACCATGCGGAAATACGGAATCGGCAAGGAACAGCGTATTCTTGAAATCGGCTGCGGGGAAGGCAGGGACGCAAAAGCGCTGCTGGACAGCGGCTATCAGCTGACAGCCACGGATATTTCGCAGGAAGCGGTATCCTGGTGCCGGAAAATAATGCCTGAATATTCCGGTAATTTCCGCGTGCTGGACTGTCTGTCTGATGAACTGAATGACCGGTTTGATTTTATATATGCGGTTGCGGTCATTCATATGCTTGTTCCGGATGAAGACAGAGATAAGTTTTATCAGTTTATATACAATCGCCTGAAGCCGGACGGACTGGCACTGATCTGTACGATGGGTGACGGTGAATTTGAAAAAGAAAGTGATATCAGCACGGCATTCGATCTTCAGGAAAGGACGCATGCCTCGGGAAAAATGATGGTTGCGGCAACTTCGTGCAGAATGGTTTCGTTCAGAACATTTGAATCAGAACTGGAAAGAAACAATCTGGATATCAAAGAAAAGGGAATCACAGCTTCGATGCCGGACTTTGACAGTCTGATGTATGCAGTGGCCGGAAAAAAACGGTGAATGATATTCTGAAGTACATGAAAAGCGGGATTTCCCGCTTTTGATGATTTTGGGCCTGCTCTGAACGGTCAGAGAATCCATTTGTCGGTGGGCAGGGGCTTCTCATATCCCCAGTCTTCGTCGGAACCGGATACCACAAGCGTAAATCCGTTCTTCATCAGAACATGTGCGGAAGCCTGATTGTCCGGAAGCGTGCTGGCTGTAATAATTTCAATGCCGGTGTTCTCATTCAGATATTTCAGCATTATCCCGAGGGTTTCCGAGGCAATGCCTTTTCCCCAGTATTCCGGCAGGAGCCGGTAGCCGACGCTGATTTTATGAATGTCTTTCCGCAAGCCGTAAAATTCTGCAAGACCGCAGAAGTCATTGTCTTTGAAAATGCCCAGAATCAGCGAATCCTGCAGGCATTCATCATACAGGTGACTGATGACATAACCGATATCCTCATATTTCTTTTCATAAAGAAAAGTCGGCAGATACCGGTAGGTGATTTCACTGCTGACAAGGGCACGGAGCCCTTCGGCATCTTCCTGTGTGATTTTTCTTAAGACAAGACGGCTGCCTGTAAGATACGGGATTTCCCTGAAGAATTCTTTCATACGTTCTTATTATAGCTTCTGCCCGCGTTTCAGACATAAAGGAAAATGATGCACGCAGAGTGCACGGAACATCAAAAAGGCCCTGTTTCCGACCGGAAACAGGACCTTCTGCTGTATTGATCTGATATTCAGATTCCCAGACGCAGGAATTCTTCTTCAGGTGCATCTGCATCCTTCAGAGCTTTCCTGAGGCTGTTTTTCAGTTCCTTCAGATCAGCTGTGCTGATCAGATCGTTTTTCTGCTCAGGGTCGTCCTTCAGATTAAACAGATGATCTTCTGCTTTCATCTGCAGAAAGTAATTGTTCATCGGCATTTTCAGACAGGGAAGCCCGTTCGTAAATCTGCCGCCGTTCACCAGTTCTGCCTTTTCCAGCTG